>JANPAK010000501.1:0-8133 GCA_031429925.1 Variovorax sp. | reverse complement strand
GTATTTGCGCAAGCCGCCCATGTAGCGAATGTCTTGGTTGTGATGGCAGCCCATGATGACTGAGCCCGCGGCCAAGAACAGCAAAGCTTTGAAGAAAGCATGCGTCATCAAATGGAACACTGCGCCTGCGTAGGCCGATGCGCCGAGCGCCACCGTCATGTAGCCCAACTGCGAGAGCGTGGAATAAGCCACCACGCGTTTGATATCGTTTTGAATGATGCCCATGAAGCCCATGAAGAGCGCTGTGATAGAGCCAACAATCAAAATCAGATTGAGCGCCGTGTCAGACAACTCAAACAGCGGCGACATGCGAGCGACCATGAAGATACCCGCAGTCACCATGGTGGCCGCGTGAATCAGCGCGGAAATGGGTGTGGGGCCTTCCATCGAATCTGGCAGCCACACATGCAGCGGAAATTGCGCTGACTTGCCCATCGCGCCGATGAAGAGGCAAATGCAAATCACAGTCACCAGCATCCAGTCAGTGCCTGGCAAATTCAGTGGCACGAGCTCACTGGCTTTGGCAAACACTTCGGTGTAATTAAAACTACCTGAATAAGCCGCAATCAAGCCAATGCCCATGATGAAGCCAAAGTCACCCACGCGGTTGACCAAAAAGGCTTTCATATTGGCGAAAATTGCCGTGGGCTTGTTGTACCAAAAGCCAATCAACAAATACGACACCAAGCCCACGGCTTCCCAGCCGAAGAAGAGCTGGAGTAAGTTGTTGCTCATCACGAGCATGAGCATGGAGAAGGTGAACAGTGAAATGTAGGCAAAGAAGCGGTTGTAACCTTCGTCTTCCTCCATATAGCCAATGGTGTAAATATGCACCATGAGCGAGACGAAGGTAACGACGCACATCATCATCGCGGTCAGCCCGTCGATCATGAAGCCAACTTCCATCTTCAACTGCCCGATCACCATCCAGGTATAAATCGTCTCATTGAAGCGCGCACCATCAATCACTTTCATCAGCGTGCTTGCTGAGATGATGAATGCGATGAACACGCCGAGGATGGTGAGGACATGCGAGAGGCGGCGGCCAATCCAGTTGCCGCCGAGTTGGGTGCCCAAGATGCCCGCGAGCAAGCAGCCCACTAGAGGCGCCAGTGGCACCGCCAGAAGCGAGGAAGCAGAAAGTGTTGCGCTCATATTCTTGATTAGCCTTTGAGCGTGTTGAGTTCGTCCACGGCGATACTGGACTTGTTACGGAAAAGCTGAACGAGAATGGCCAGACCAATTGCGCTTTCAGCCGCCGCCACTGTGAGGATGAAAAACACAAATACCTGTCCGTGCAAATCACCGAGGTAGTAGGAGAAGGCCACGAAGTTCATATTCACTGCCAGCAGCATCAGTTCGATGGCCATCAACAAAATAATCAGGTTCTTCCGATTGAGAAAAATGCCGATCACTGAAAGGGCAAACAACAAGGCGCCCAGTGTGAGGAAGTGGCCTAGCGTTAAGCTCATGCTTTGCCTCCGCCGTTGTTGGCATTTGGATCAACAGCAGGCGCCTCTGCGATCTTCTCTGCGCTCTTTGTTGCAGGCATCTTGATGATTGTCATTCGATCGCGAGCCCTTATACGGACCTGATCTCCAGCGTCTACATGTTTGCTGTCTTTGCGCTCACGCAAAGTCAAAGCAATTGCTGCCACAATGCCCACCAGCAGCAACACTGCAGCCACTTCCATAGGGTAGATGTATTGGGTGTAAAGCAACACACCCAGAGCCTTTGTGTTGTTCGCTTGCGCTGCAAGTACTTCAGGGGTTTGCGGGCCATCCGACAAACGGAACCCGCCCATCAACACAAAGCCCATTTCCAAAGCAATCAAAGCACCAATACCTGCGGCCACAGGAAAGTGCTTCCAGAAACCTCGCCTCATGCTATCTATGTTGATGTCCAGCATCATGATCACGAAAAGGAATAGCACCATCACAGCACCGACATAGACGAGCACCAGCGTGATCGCAAGGAACTCGGCTTTGAGCAAAATCCATATTGCCGCAGCTTGAAAGAAAGCGAGCACCAGATACAGTGCTGCGTGTACCGGGTTGCGTGCCGTGATCACTCTGAAGGCTGCAAACAACAGCACCGCCGCGAACACGTAAAAAAGACTTGTTTTTATGTCCATATGGATATCTTGGTTCGTGGGATTCGCAAGTTAATCAGCGGTATTTGGCATCCGCAGCTCTCGCCGCTGAAATTTCTTTTTCATACCGATCACCCACCGCCAGCAACATGTCTTTAGTGAAATACAAATCACCGCGCTTTTCACCGTGGTATTCAAGAACATGCGTCTCAACGATGGAATCGACCGGGCAGCTCTCTTCGCAGAAGCCGCAGAAGATACATTTGGTCAGATCAATGTCGTAGCGCGTGGTGCGTCGACTGCCATCCGCGCGCACTTCGCTTTCAATGGTAATTGCCATCGCAGGGCAAACAGCTTCGCAAAGCTTGCAAGCGATGCAGCGTTCTTCCCCGTTTTCATAACGTCGCAGGGCATGCAGACCACGAAATCGTGGCGACACTGGCGTCTTTTCCTCAGGAAATTGAACTGTTATCTTGCGGCGGAAAGCATGCTTGCCCGTTAAAGCAAAGCCTTTGAACAGCTCAATCAGCAGAAAGCTGCCGAGAAAGTCTTTTAGCGAAAAGCCCGGTACTGCGAGAGTAGTCGTTGACATAATGTCCCGCCTTATTTCCAAATATTCCAAGGAGTCTGCATCCACAGCCCCACGACCACCAGCCACACAAGCGTGACCGGGATGAAAATCTTCCAGCCCAAACGCATGATCTGGTCATAGCGGAAGCGCGGGAAGGTGGCGCGAACCCAAATGAACAAGCTCACAACGCAGAACGTTTTAATGCCTAACCATATCCACCCCGGAATCCAGTGAAACAGCACACTATCAATCGGCGGCAACCAGCCACCTAGGAACAGGATCACCGCCAGAACAGACACGAGCCACATGTTGGCATATTCGGCCAAGAAGAACATGGCAAACGACATTCCGGAATATTCCACCATATGTCCGGCCACGATTTCGGATTCACCCTCCACAACGTCAAAAGGATGACGGTTGGTTTCAGCAATTCCAGAGATGATGTACACCACAAAAATCGGCAGCAGGGGCAACCAGTTCCATGAGAGAAAGCCAAAGCCTTGATCGGCAAAATAGCCCTGGCCTTGGCTCACAACAATGCCGGTCATATTCAGCGTGCCTGCGACCATCAGCACCACCACAAAGCAAAAGCCCATGGCAATTTCATAGCTCACCATTTGCGCTGAGGCACGCAACGCGCCAAGGAACGCGTATTTTGAATTTGATGCCCAACCTGCGATGATCACGCCATAGACCTCCAACGAGGTAATCGCCATCAGGAAAAGCAAGCCAGCGTTGATGTTGGCGAGGGCAGCGTCAGGCCCGAATGGCACCACCGCCCAAGCGGCCAGCGCCGGCATGATCGTCATAATAGGACCGATGAAAAACAATCCTTTACTCGCAGCGGCGGGGACGATGATTTCTTTGGTGAGGAGTTTGAGCGCATCAGCAATCGGCTGCAATAGGCCGAATGGGCCCACCCGGTTGGGACCTAAGCGAATCTGCATCCAACCAATCAGCTTCCGCTCCCAGAGCGTCAGGTAAGCCACTGCACCCATGATCGGCAGTGTCACGGCGATAATTTTTATCAAAGTCCAAATGACAGGCCAAGCGAGGCCTTGCCACCAGTTCGCGGCCACCAAGCCGTTGGCCCAAGCGTGGAAGGCGTCAATCATGCGGCCACCCCGTCAAGTATTCCCACTTTGCTGCCGGCCTTGGCATCTGCCGTGGCTTGCAAGGCAGGGGCACGGCGCGAGAGGCCATCGAGTTGGTAAATCGATGCCACGCTAGGCTCGCCAGCAGGTTTGCCCAGATCAATCGCCGCGGCAGCGGCATTACTCAGCTTGGCTGCGCTCACAAACTCCGTATCGCCGTTCAACGCCTTCGCAGCCACCTCTTGTGCTGTTTCGAATTCAAAACCGGGCAGACTGAGCATGTTTCCAAGCACGCGCAGAACTTTCCATGCCGGACGCGTCTCGCCCAGCGGTTTGACTACGCCGTGGAAGCTTTGGATACGTCCCTCGGCATTGATGAACGTACCGGCCGTCTCGGTGAATGGCGAGATGGGCAGCAAAACGTCGCTGAACGCGAGATTGCACTTGAAGGGACTCAGCGTCACAACCATATCGGCTTGCGCGACCGCTTTTGCTGCTGTGTCTTGCTCTGGTTCCACACCCAGCAAGATCAGCGCTTTCAATCCCATTTGCATCTGAGCGGCATTCTTGCCACCCATTTGCGGTTGCGCTCGGACGAGCTGTGCACCTACGGTATTGGCCGCTTCAGTAAGGTACCCAACGCTGGCACCGGTTTGTTGACCGATCCAATTGGCCAAAGCCAGCAAACTGGAAGCATTTGCATGATGCGCGGCCGCATTGCCGAGCAAAATAGCTTTGTGATCGCCTTTGAGCAATGACTTAGCGATAAGCTGAGCTGCTTCAGTAGCGTTGCCAGCGGCCGGCGCTTGGCTACCCTTCTCTGCAGCAACAGCAGCAGCAATATCGGCCAAGGTCTGCGCCCATTGCCCGGCTGGCACGGTGACGCTGTTCGCCACAGGCATCGCCCAATCGTATGCTACTGAATTTATAGCACTCACCGCGCATTCTTTGCGGGCAGATTGGCGTACTCTCTGTGCAAACAGCGGATGATCCTTGCGCAGATTGCTGCCGACGATCAAAGCGCTTTGGAGGCCTGATAGCGAACCAATGGATGTGCCGAGATAGCGTACGCCTTCTTGCGCGCCAAACTCAGCGTTGCGCAAACGGTAATCTACGTTGTCTGAGCCCAAGCCGCGCACGAATTGAGTGGCAAGATACAGCTCTTCGAGCGTGCTGTGTGGACTGAGCAGTGCGCCAATCTGGTCTGCGCCCTGCTCTGTTTTGATCTGCTTCAAGCCATTGGCCACGTATTCGAGCGCAGTCTGCCAATCGACCTCTTTCCATTGCCCGCCTTGCTTGAGCATCGGCGTTCTGAGTCGCTCGTCGCCATTCAAGGCTTCGTAACTGAAGCGGTCACGATCTGCAATCCAGCACTCATTCACTGCCTCGTTCTCCAAAGGCACAACGCGCATGACTTGGTTGTTTTTCACCTGCACGATCAGGTTTGCACCCGTGGAATCATGTGGACTCACCGATTTTCGGCGAGAGAGCTCCCAAGTGCGGGCGCTATACCGGAAGGGCTTACTCGTGAGCGCACCTACGGGGCAAATGTCGATCATGTTGCCCGAGAGCTCGGAATCAACTGTGTCGCCCACGAAGGTTTCGATTTCTGCATGCTCGCCGCGATGGCTCATGCCCAGCTCCATGCTGCCGGCCACTTCTTGGCCGAAGCGCACACAGCGCGTGCAATGGATACATCGGCTCATCTCTTCCATCGAAATCAGCGGACCCACATCTTTGGTGGCCACCACACGCTTTTCTTCGTCATAGCGCGAAGCGCTGCCGCCATAGCCCACAGCCAAATCTTGCAACTGGCACTCTCCGCCTTGATCGCAAATTGGGCAATCGAGCGGATGATTGATCAGCAAAAACTCCATCACCGATTGCTGTGCTTTGATCGCTTTATCACTCTTGGTGCGCACGATCATGCCTTGCGTCACAGGCGTGGCGCAGGCGGGCATGGGCTTCGGGGCTTTTTCCACATCCACCAAGCACATGCGGCAATTGGCCGCGATGCTCAACTTCTTGTGATAGCAGAAATGGGGAATGTAGGTGCCGCATTTTTCAGCCGCATGCATGATCATGCTGCCTTCAGCAATTTCTACTTTCTGACCGTCGATATCTAGTTCAACCATGTTGCTCTCTTTAGGTCACGCCGTGATTGCCACTTGAGCGGTAGACTTTTGCGCCGCCTCGATCTTGGCCGCAAACTCAGCGCGGAAATGTTTGAGCATGGCGCGCACGGGTAGCGCGGCAGCATCACCCAAGGCGCAGATGGTGCGTCCCATGATGTTTTCCGCCACGTTGTCGAGTTTTTGCAAATCTTCAGGGCGACCTTGGCCGTGCTGGATGCGATCGACCATGCGCCATAGCCAACCTGTACCTTCGCGGCACGGCGTGCATTGACCGCAGGATTCGTGCATGTAGAAATACGACAGGCGCAGCAGGCTTTCCACCATGTCGCGCGTCTCATCCATCACGATCACAGCGCCTGAGCCAAGCATGGAGCCCGCTTTGGCAATCGAGTCGTAATCCATCGTGCATTGCATCATGATCTCAGCGGGCAGCACTGGCGCAGAGGACCCGCCGGGAATCACGGCCTTAAGCCTTTTGCCGCCCTTCACACCGCCAGCGAGTTCGAGCAGCTTGGCAAAGGGTGTGCCCATTGGCACTTCGTAGTTGCCGGGCTTTTCCACATCGCCGGAGACGGAGTAAATCTTTGTGCCACCGTTGTTGGGTTTGCCACATTCGAGATACGCTGCGCCGCCATTGCGGATGATCCAAGGCACAGCCGCAAAGGTTTCAGTATTGTTGATCGTGGTGGGCTTGCCATAAAGGCCAAAGCTTGCGGGGAATGGCGGTTTGAAGCGCGGTTGCCCTTTTTTGCCTTCGAGCGATTCAAGCAGCGCGGTCTCTTCGCCGCAGATATACGCACCAAAGCCGTGAAAAGCGTGCAGCTGAAATTTAAAGCCGCTACCGGAGACATTTTGACCCAAAAAACCGGCAGCGCGCGCTTCCTCTAGCGCTTCTTCAAAGCGCTCGTATTCGCGGAAAATTTCACCGTGAATGTAGTTGTAGCCAACCGATGCGCCAATGGAGTATCCAGCAATGATCATTCCTTCAATCACGATGTGCGGGTTGAACATCAAGATATCGCGATCTTTGCACGTGCCTGGCTCACCTTCGTCGGAATTGCAAACAATGTATTTTTGGCCCGGGAATTGACGAGGCATGAAGCTCCACTTCAATCCCGTCGGAAAACCTGCGCCACCACGGCCGCGCAGGGCAGAGGTTTTCAGCTCAGCGATCACTTGATCAGCCGTCATACCAGCAGAAATCTCTTTGCCTTCGGCATCTTGCGTGGCGGGCAGCATATTGCCTTGTGCATCCACACCCAGGATTTTGCGCAGCGCTTGGTAGCCGCCGCGTACGAGATAGTCTTTCAAGCGCCAGTTGTTGCCGTCCAGATCAGCATAAATTTGCGGCGCAATGTGCCGGCCATGAAAGCACGTTTCCACGCCTTTGGCTTGGAACTGGGAGAGAATTTGAGCAGCTGTCGTCATCACAATACCTTCAAGCCGGTGTTGCGGTTTTCAGACCGTCAATCAACTGATCGAGCTTGTCACGGCTCATAAAGCTGCACATGCTGCGGTCGTTCACTAGCATCACAGGTGCATCCGCGCAAGCGCCCAGGCATTCGCTCGGCTGCACAGTGAACATCTTGTCTGGTGTGGTGCCATAGGGCTGCACAGCAAGCTTGCTGCACAGATGGTCGAGTGCCTTTTGACCGCCGCGAAGCTGACAAGGCAAATTGGTGCAGACGTTGAGTTTGTACTTGCCCACTGGCTTTTGGTTGTACATGTTGTAGAAGGTGGTGACTTCATGCACCGCCATTACGGGCATACCCAAATACTCACCAATCTGCTTTTCAGACTCGGGACTCACCCAGCCCTGCTCGTCTTGCACCACGGCCAAGCAAGCCATCACCGCAGACTGCTTTTGGTCTGCAGGATACTTCGCAACTTCTTTATCAAAGCGCTGTTGGGTAGCTTCAGCAATCATCGGTCAATCTCTCCAAACACCACGTCCATCGTGCCGATCACGGCCACCGCGTCGGCGATCATGTGGCCACGGCTCATTTCATCCATAGCGGCTAGATGCGCAAAGCCGGGGGCGCGGATTTTCAAGCGATAGGGTTTGTTCGCGCCATCGGATACCAGATAAATACCGAATTCTCCTTTGGGATGCTCAACCGCCGCATAGGCTTCGCCTGCCGGCACATGGAAGCCCTCGGTAAACAATTTGAAATGGTGGATCAGTTCTTCCATATTGGTTTTCATGTCTAGACGCGACGGCGGTGCAATCTTGTGATTATC
>JANPAK010000500.1:0-12325 GCA_031429925.1 Variovorax sp. | reverse complement strand
CAAGGTGACGAACGCGCTTCGCACCGAGGGCTGGCACCGGCTCGAAAACGAGCTCACCGCCTCGCCCGCATGGCTTGCCCTCAGTTGGGCATCAACGGCTGAGAGATAGAAGCTCAGTTGCCCGGCGTGCTCGGGTTTGAAAGCACCGGCTTTGAGCTCGACGACAACGTAGCAGCGCAGCTTGAGGTGGCAGAAGAGCAGATCAATGTAGAAATCATCGCCACCGACCTCGATATGCACTTGTTTGCCGACGAAGGCGAAGCCTGCGCCGAGTTCTAGGAGGAATTTGGTGATGTGTTGGACGATGGCGTCTTCGAGGGCGCGCTCGCCGGCTTCATCGCCAATACCCAGAAAGTCAAACAAATACGGATCTTTGAGCGATTCCAATGCCAGATCGGATTGCGGCTTGGGCAATTGCATCTCAAAATTGGTAACGGCTTTGCCTTCGCGCTCGATCAGTTGGCGCTCAATATGGATTGCCAACATGTTGCGCGACCAGCCGTGCTCAGACGCCCTTTGCGCATAACTCAAGCGCTGCTGATGGGTTTTGAGCTTGGTCAGCAAGACCACGTTATGGCCCCAAGGCAATTGTCCAACAAGCTGTTGGACAATTGCCTCATCAGGCCACGCTTGCGCGAATGCTCGCATGTACATCAGGTTAGCGCGAGAAAAACCCTTCATCGCCGGAAACGCTGAGCGTAAATCCTGCGCCAACCGCTCAATCACCTTTGTGCCCCAGCCTTCGCGGCCTTGCTGGGCCAGAATGTCTTGCCCGATTTGCCAATAGAGCAGCACCAATTCGCGGTTGACCGCCAGCGAAGCGCGTTGCTGGGCGCTACGGATGCGGGTTTTTAGATCCGCGAGCCAGGCGGCGTAGTCAGCGGGGAGTGGAGTGACGCTTGGCATATCACTGTAATTACATTCAGTTAATCGCGACGACGCATGAATTTTTCAGTCCGTCAACCATCCATGAGACGATTGGCTCAAGGTAGGCAGCGGGTACAAGATGTGGAGCGAAACGCACCGTATCCGAGTACTACAAATCCGATAGCACCCTGCAATTATTTCTTGCCCGCTAAAGTGGCTTTTCGTTTGAAAAACCAAGCCAAGCCATAAACCAGAGCATTGAACACCACCACCCCAATCCCCAGCGCGATTTGGATCGGTCGGGTGAGGCCTTCGGGATAGATCGCAGCAAGGAGGTAATGCTCGATGAAGCTACTCTTGTAGCCTTGCTCGCCGGCGGCTTGGCGCAGGCTTTGCTCTAGCGGGGTGAGCGGGCAGTTCCAGCCCATGATGACGACGGTGGCCGCCCATACTGCGCATGCCAGATGGAGCCAGATCCAGAAGCGATGGGCTTTGCCGCGCTGCAAGAATGCGGACAACAAAGCGATCAGGCTACCGAGCACGGCGAACGCAATGAAAAGCGCGTGAACCACGAGCACCGCATCGGCCAGCAGGCGCGGGCTCATTCGCGGCTCTTGGATTGCGCCTCGTCTGGCTCGCCGGCAAACTGGCCGTCGATGTAATACCAGCGCGCTGCCTCGCCTGCGCCTTCGCGCAGGAAGCGGCTGATCTCGTACAGGCGGTGGGCGCGGCCTGTGCTGTCTCGGTAGCGGGCGATGAATTCAACCACGCCGGCATCGCCGCTAGTGATAGCGTGCTTGATCTCTAGACCGAGCCATTTGGTGGGCGGAAAGTCGATTTCGCCGGGAGAGCTTTCGCCATACCACGTGGCCAGCAGGTAGTCACTCAAGTGCAGCGCGTAGGCACTGTAGCGAGAGCGCATGAGGGCCTCGGGCGTGGGCGCAAAGCGCTGTGGGCGCTCTTGCAAGCCTTGATGCCATGGGCCGCAGCATTCGCCGTAGGTCTTGCTCGAAGCCTCACTGCTTCGGCAAGGGCAGGCTGCGCTCGTATTGAGCGTGCCTAGGCCCGCAAGATGGGCTTTTTTGGGGAAACTGCGGTGCGGGGCATCCCCAGGGCTCATGGTTGTTTGTCTCGTTCGAGCTGCAACTCGCGAACCAAGGCTTGAAGGGCGCGCGTGCGGGTGTCCAGGATGCTGGCGTCAATATGGTTGGCGCCGTTGCTTCGGGCCCATTCCTGCGCGGCCTTGAGACGGTCCAACGCAGCGCCCACATCGAGCACAGCCACACGGCCTTCGGCGCTTGCCCTGAGGCTGCGCAGCGTTTGGCCCTGCTGTTCATACAGCGCAGCTAGCGCATCCCAGGCCGGTGCATCTTGCGGATGGCTGGCGAGCCAGGTTTGCAAGCCGTCAATGGCCATGCTGCGCGCCTGAGCGCCTTCTGGGGCAAAGCCAGCGCTCGCCAACTGGGCGGCGGCAAGCAGCGTGGGGCGATCGTGCTTAGCGCTGGGCAGGCTGCGAAGCGTGGCAAGGGCGGCAAGGGCTTGTGTGCGCTGCTCGGCGGTGGGCGGTTGAGCCGCAAGGCTGGCTTCAATCGCTACTAATTCAATAGCATTTTGCGCGCGTTCCATAAGGGCCAAAGGCTCAAATGCCGCTGAAGAGAGCAGCTCGCGGGCGGCTTGGGCGTAGCGCAAGGCCTGCGCTGTTTCGCGTTGTTTGCTGCTGGCCAGCGCGCCGCCGTAGAGCTGGGCGAGTTGGCGCAATTGTTGTGATTGCGCGACCCCCGCCGGCAGCGGGTTGCGCAAAGCGGAGGCAGCCTGGGTGATTTCGGCGCGCAGGCTGTCAGCGGCGGAATCTGACAGTAATCGAGCGCGGGTCGCGACGATCACGTGTTCGGCCAACAAAGCCATCTGCTGTGCTTTGGCAAGGTCTTGCGTGTAACTCGGTGGCGCAAGCAGCTGCAAGCGCGCTTGCATATCGCCCAAGCGTTCGGTGGTGAGAGGGTGGCTGCGCAGGTAGGGGAAGCTGCCGCTGTCGTTGATCCGGTTGGCCGCTTGCAACTTGTCAAACATGCCGGTGAAGCCACGCACATCAAAGCCGGCTTCTTGCAAAATCGCAAATCCAATGCGATCGGCCTCGCGCTCCATATCGCGCGAGAAATTGAGTTGACTTTGCAGGCTCACTGCCTGTGCCCCGGTGATGACAGCGCTGGCTGCTTGAGGGTTCTTGCTGGCAGCAATGCTGCCCAAAATCATGGCTCCCACCAACCATGGCGATTGCTGGTTTTGCTTGCTGATTTGGCGGGCAATGTGGCGCTGGCTCACGTGGGTGAGCTCATGCGCGAGCACGCTGGCCAACTCGTCGCGCGTGGATACGACGCCCACCAAGCCTAAGTGCAAGCCGAAGTAGCCGCCGGGCAAGGCAAAGGCGTTGATGCTGCGGTCTTTGCCGGTCATGATCGTCCAAGCCAGTTGCTCTTGCTCGGGCGCGATATCACCGCGCTTGCGGGCCGCGGCCAGCAGGGGCTGCCAAATGCGCTGAATATAGGCGCTAATCACCGGGTCATCGATGTAATCTGGGTCGCGGTAAATTTCACGGGCGATGCGCTGGCCGAGCTGTTTCTCGGCGGCAATGCTCATGTCTTGGCCGTCGCCCAGCTGTGGAAGGCCCTCAGCAGCATGGCTCAGATGAAAAGTGGGTAGCGCGCAAAGTGCTATGAAAAATGAAGCATTTCGCGCATATCTAGAAAGGGCTGTAGGCAGAAAATGCTTCAAATGTGACTTTCAATCGAAGGCGCAGGCTTCAAAACGAATCAATGGGCAAAAAGGCGAGCGGCCGCGCGGTTTGGGCATCGACCAGCACCGTCCAAAACTCTTTGCGCGACACCATGGGCACCCAGAGCAATTGAGTGTCAGTGCGCTTTGCGTCACGCACGGCTTCGTCGATCAAGGCCGATTGCGCGGGGAAGCGCTTGCGCAGCTCGGCCAAGGGCTTGCCGACCTTGATGACATTCGCGCGGCTGGCCTCATAAGCTTGCCAAAAGTTGGCTTGCAGACCCAGATGGACGCCGCTCAGTTCGAGCATGGTCGCGTCAATTTTTTCACTACCAACCAGTGGGCGAACACCCATGGGCGTCGGGCCTGTCCAAGGTAGCGCGCGCAGCGGCTCCGGTGCCTTGGCGAGACGGGCATCATCGAGCTCGATCGCATGAATCGGCCTAAATCGGTCGTATTCGAAGACGAGATGCACCGGGCGCGCCACGGCCACGGTCCATAGGCCGTAAGCGAGAGCGGCCAATTGCAGCACAACGATGACCGCGAGATCGCGTTGCAAACTCTTCCAAGACTTTTGGTGATTGAAGACAGCAAACGTCAATAACGGGCCGAGCACAACGTCTACCGCTACGACCAAAAAAAACAACTCGCGGCCACCCGACACTTCCCGATACGGGTAGGGATACCAGATGAAAAACACCAGAGCGGCTGCCAGCGCTGCCACGGCGAGACTGCTGCCTAAATGCGCGCCGGAGGCCAGCGTGCGGTCTTTCCAAGGATTTCCGGTGTTAAAAATAGCCATGATCGTATGATGCAAGAAGTTTTTGAAGGTTTCGTAAAGATGAGTGACACGATATCACCTGGCGTGCCATCCCCAAAAGGATTGACGCATTTTGACAAAAATGGCCAAGCGCACATGGTCGATGTGGGTGGCAAGGCGGCGACCCACCGTGTGGCGGTCGTCTACGGACGCATCGATATGCAGCCCGAAACGCTGGCCCTGATTGCCTCAGGCAGCGCAAAAAAAGGTGACGTTTTGGGAATTGCACGCATAGCGGGCATTCAGGCCGCAAAAAAAACGAGCGACTTGATTCCGCTCTGCCATCCCTTGGCGATCACGCGCGTGGCGGTTGACTTTGAGCTTGGCAGTGCAGGTGATCCGCATGTGGCATGCACGGCAAGGGTCGAAACCGTTGGGCCGACGGGTGTGGAGATGGAGGCACTGACCGCTTGCTCAGTGGCGCTACTCACCATTTATGACATGTGCAAGGCGGTTGATCGCGGCATGGTGCTGCGATCGGTAGCGCTCATGGAAAAGCACGGCGGCAAATCCGGAAGCTATGTCGCGTCCTAAAGAAGGCCTAACCGTTGCGGCGCAGCTCTCGCATACGCTCTTCGAAGTAGCTACCCACGGTGTGGCGCTCGGATAACTTGATCTCGCGCCTAGGGTGCAAAAACAAAGGCAAGGAGACGCGGCTTTTCTTCGCGCCGTCACCCACCGGGTTCAGAACGCGATGCTGCGTGCTCGGGTAATAACCGCCACTGGCTTCTTCGAGCATGTCGCCGATGTTGACGATCAGCAGGCCGAAATCGCAGGGCACGTCAATCCACACGCCGTCGGTGCCCATCACTTGCAGGCCAGGCTCGGTGGCCGCGGGCAGGATAGTGAGCAGATTGATATCGGTGTGCGCTGCCGCGCGAATCGAGCCTGGTTGCTGCTGGCCATTGAGTGGCGGGTAGTGAAGCACACGAAGCAGTGTTTGCTCGCAGTCATCAATCATGCTGGCAAGGGGCACGCTATAGCGTGAGCGGATGTCCTGCGGTGAATGGTCTTCCACCCATTTGAGCAAAGTGGCAGCCAAATGCTTGCCTTCACCGTAGTAACGGCGCGCTGCGTCGCTCACCTCTGCAGGATAGCGTCCCCAAGGGAAGAGGTGAAAGAACTCTTTGAAATCCTTGACGTCGTTGCCTTTGGCGGTTTCACTGATGTCGGTTGAGAAATGGCCATCTAGCTTGATGGGATCCCAAGCGTAGGCGTGCTTGGCTTCAGAATTGAAAAACGCCAGCCATTCGTCATAGATGCCGTGCACCAATTCGCTGGACAAGGGGTGGTTTTTGAGCACACCAAAGCCGGTACGGTGCAGGCTGTCGCAGAAGGCTTGCGGCGCATCCGGCGCGGTGAAATCGACGATGGGCAATGCAGGGCTCATGATCACAACCATTTCGAAGCAAGAGTTGACTCAAACACGTGAAGAACTTTGGCCACGTCGACTGTCATCGCGGCTTGGGATACAGGGATTTCAGCGCCAAACCCATCTTGGGGAAAAGCCAAGTCGAGGCGTTCGTGCAGGATGGTCTGCCCTTGGGCGAATCCTTCGCTCACGCAGCGCAAGCGACCTTGATTGAAGCGGAACAATTCGGGATACAGCAGCGCAATAAATGCCAAGACATCATGCCCAAAGCACCCGGGATTTGCCTTCAGATCAGGGTAGCGTGTGGCATAAAAATCAGAGTAAAACCGCACCGCATGGAGCAAGGTATCGGTCAGGGGATGTTGATGTATGGCGGCCAGTCGTTCAAATGTGGCAACCGAAATCACCACTTGATAAGTGACATCTAAGCCCACCATGGTCAAGTTAAAACCTGCGGTGAATACCGCATCCGCGGCGTGGGGATCGTTCCAGATATTGGCTTCTGCCACGGGCGAGACGTTGCCCCCTTCTTTGACTGCGCCACCCATCAGAATCACGCGCTTGATCAACTGCGGCAATTGCGGCTCGAGCGCCAAAGCGGCGGCGATATTGGTCAGCGGGCCAACGGGAACGAGAGTGATCTCTCCCGGACGCCCACGCGCTGAGTCGACGATGAACTGCGCTGCGCTGCGCGAGTCTGCAGTAAGCGCGGATACCGGATGGCGCGTGGGCAAATTGCCCAAGCCATCTGCGCCATGGATGAAATCTGGGGGTGCCTCGCCATGCTTGATGAGCGGCCGCGACGCGCCCTGCGCCACTGGGATGTTGCGGCCGGCAAGCTGGGTGAGATACAGCGCATTAGTGGTGGCTTGCGGTACGGTGACGTTGCCAAAGGTGGTGGTGATACCAGCGAGCTCAATGCGCGGATGCGCCATGGCAAAGCAAAGTGCCATCGCATCGTCGACGCCGGGATCGGTATCAAAGATCACCCGGTAACGGGAAGTGTCAATCATAGGAAGTCAATCCTAACCGCAACCCACTAGGCTTGGGTCTGCATGAACCGAAGCACGTCCTCTCGGCGGGGGATACTGCTTTGGGCGCCTAGCTTTGTGCAGGCTAAGGCCGACGCCGCACTGGCTTCTTGCAGACTAAGCTGCAATGGCAGGCCACGCGCAAGCGCGGCGACAAGTACACCGCAAAAGGTATCGCCTGCACCCGTGGTGTCCACGACTTGAATGTCATAGGCTTTTTGGCGGATCAAATGTCCGCGATGCCAGGCCATGCAGCCTTGCGATCCTAGGGTCACGATCACATCCGCCACACCGTATCGATTGGAAAGGCGCTCCAACTGCGCCAATACATCGCCGTTGTAGCCGGCAAGGGTGGCCAACTCGCCTTCATTGACGATCAGCATGTCAACGCAGCGCAAAAGTTCGTCGGGCAAGGCACAGGCAGGCGCAGCGTTCAGCACGACTTTCGCACCTTGAGAGCGCGCCGCTTGCGCGAACGCCAGCACAGTGGGCACCGGCGTTTCAAGCTGCATCAGTAAGTGCGAGATCTTCAATTCTGGGAGCCAGTGTTCGGGCCGCAGGTCCTCATTGGCTCCAGGCGCAACCGTGATGGCGTTTTCGCCATCATCGCTGACACAGATGAAGGCGGTGCCCGTGGGATGCGTGCTGCGCACGCTGTGCAAATGCACATTGGCCTCGGCCAGTGAGGCCAGCAGTGGTTTGGCGAAGTCATCCGAGCCAAGGGAACAACGCATGGCCGTCGATGCGCCGCCTGCGCGTGCGCACGCCACCGCTTGATTTGCGCCTTTACCGCCGGGGAAGGTTTGGAAGTCGCGCCCAAGCACCGTCTCGCCCGGCGCAGGAATATGCTGCGCGCGAACCACAAAATCAAGATTTGCCGAACCAGCAACGAGGATCATGGGCTTCTCCTAGAAATCAGCCGTAGGCCTTCATGAAATATGCGCTGATTGCTATTGAAAATATAGCAATTCCTAGCGAAACAGCGCTGCATTTTGCATCCATTGTGGCAGACGGGATGGCTTTTGGCGCAACGTGGAGGACAACTTTTGGCGCAATCATTGATTTAAAAAGGTGCATTTATTGAGAATGAAGCTTTTGCTGCACAATTGCGGTGCAGCAAAAGACGTAAAACAGTTCACTTTCGAAGAGATATTTATGGAAGCACTCAAACAGGGCGCGGATGCGCTATTCATTCTGCTCGGCGCCATCATGGTCCTGGCCATGCACGCGGGCTTTGCCTTTCTAGAGTTAGGCACCGTGCGGCGCAAAAACCAGGTCAATGCGCTCGTGAAAATTCTCGTGGATTTCTCTGTGTCTGCTGTGGTTTATTTCATGGTCGGGTACAGCGTGGCCTATGGCACAAGCTTTTTTGTAGGAGCCGAAACGCTGGCTGCGAAAAACGGTTACGACTTAGTAAAGTTTTTCTTCTTGCTCACCTTTGCGGCCGCCATTCCCGCCATTATCTCGGGTGGTATCGCAGAGCGCGCAAAATTCTGGCCGCAACTGATTGCCACAGCGGTGATCGTGGGCTTGATCTATCCGTTCTTTGAAGGCATTGCTTGGAACAACGCTTTCGGCATACAAGACTGGATCAAGGCGACCACGGGCGAAAATTTCCGTGATTTTGCCGGCAGCATCGTGGTGCATGCCGTAGGCGGTTGGATTGCCTTACCCGCTGTGATGTTGCTGGGCGCCCGCTCGAATCGTTACCGCAAAGACGGTACTTTGGCTGCTCACCCGCCATCGTCCATTCCCTTCCTAGCCCTCGGTGCGTGGATTCTCTGCGTTGGCTGGTTTGGCTTCAATGTGATGAGCGCGCAAAAGATTGAGAATATTTCAGGCCTTGTTGCTGTGAATTCGCTGATGGCGATGGTCGGCGGGACGCTGGCGGCCTTGATGCTGGGTAAAAACGATCCTGGCTTTGTGCATAACGGCCCACTTGCAGGCTTGGTGGCCGTCTGCGCCGGCTCAGACATCATGCACCCGCTGGGTGCGCTCGCGGTGGGTGGCATCGCAGGCGCAATTTTCGTGGTGATGTTCACCCTCACCCAAAACAAATGGAAGATCGACGACGTGCTTGGCGTTTGGCCCCTGCACGGCCTGTGCGGCACATGGGGCGGCATCGCAGCTGGCATTTTCGGAAGCAAAGCCTTGGGCGGCATAGGCGGCGTCAGCCTTTCGGCGCAGCTTATCGGTACGGCGATGGGCGTGGCTTGGGCGCTTGTTGGAGGCTTCGTGCTCTACTACATCCTTAAAATCACCATGGGTTTGCGCATGACGCAAGAAGAAGAATATGAGGGAGCAGATTTGAGCATTCACAAAATTGGCGCATCGCCGGATCGTGAAGTCAACTGGTAGGCGCCAATATGCTACGTATTCAATAGCATGCTGCGCAGGTTTGATAAGGGCTAGCTGCCAAGATCCCTAAGAGGACGTTGGTTTTGAGGCCATAAGACACTGCCAATAGCCACCACCATTAAAGCCACAGCGGCCCAGTCTTGCCAAAATAGCTTTTCGCCAAGCCACATTGCACCGCTGAACACACCCAGGATGGGAATCAACATCACGCTGAGTGTGGATGCCACTGGCGGTAGGCTGCGGGCGAGGTAAAACCACGTGGCATGCGCAAATCCAAAGATCAGAACGGCGTTGTACAGGATGGACAGCGATGTGCTTAGGTTGGGTATGGCCCAACGTTGCCGTTCGAAAATGATGGACAAGACGCTCATCACAATGGCCGCTAAAACGGTCATCCAGAACGAAATGGTGAGCGTGGCCACAGGAATCTTCGTGCGACGCAGAAGCTGCGTGCCTAGCGCCCAAGTGCTCGCTGCAACAAGGGCAAGCAAAACACCCAGCGGCGCGCCAGCAAGTTTGCCAAACTCGTGGGTAAGCAACAGCATCACGCCAAGCGCGGCGCTACCCACGCCCAGCCATCCTCGCGCAGAGAGTCTGTCCGCAAAAAACCAGGCACCAATGATTGCACTGAAAATCGGCATCGTGTAGCCTAGGATCGCGGCTCGACCGCTCGAGAGCATAGTCACCGCCAAAATGATGCAGCCATGCCAGAAGAACATGTTGAACGTAGCCAATAAAACAAGCTCACGCCAGTGCCGCCACGGTTTCTCGGCATCGCCACGCGCAAGGGTAAACGGCACCTTGAGCACCATCAATCCAAGGGCGAGAACCGGTAAGCCGATCCACATCGACAGAGCGCGAAACGTCAGCGGTGGATAGCCATCAGCGACGCCCAATTTCATAATGGGCCAGTTGATGCCCCATGTGAGCGTGAGGCCAATCAGGAGCCAAAGTTGTGTCGGGGTTAGGCGTTGCATTCGCTCATGATACGACATGCATGTAAATGCTATAAAATGAATAGCACTCTGCGCAATTTCGATGTGCACTAAGCGACGATTCTGTTTAAAACGTTTGCCTTATTGCACAAAACCCATGCCGCGCGATTCCCGCACTTCTGGCTTGATGCGGTGCTCGGCTTCGAGCTGCTCCATGAACTCATCTGCGCTGAATTCAGTGGCGAGGATATCGGTTTGCCGTTTCACGGCCGCAAAATCGCCGGGGCAGAGTTGCTCCAACTTGAGCAATCGCGTGCGCAGCAACTCGCTCATGCGGTTGGCATCGCCAGCCAAGGCTTCAGTCACAAACATCAGTTCACGCTGCGTTGCTGTGAGCGGCTTGAACTTGATTTTGAAAGTGAAACGGCGCAGCGCGGCTTGGTCGATGCGATCAAGTAAATTGGTGGTGCAAATGAAGATGCCTTGGAAATGCTCCATTTGCTGGAGCATTTCATTGACCTCAGTAACTTCATAGGTGCGTTGAGCGCCGCGCCGGTCTTGCAAAAAGCTATCAACTTCATCGAGCAGCAGCACCGCTTTTTCGCTTTCCGCTTCTGCAAACATTTTGGCCATGCTTTGCTCAGTCTCGCCCACATATTTGCTCATTAAATCGCTGGCGCGCTTGACGATCAGTGGTTTGCCCAATGCTCTGCTGATGTGCTCGCCGAGTGCGGTTTTTCCTGTGCCCGGCGCACCATAGAAGCACAGCGTGCCGTGGCCACGCGCTTTCAGTGCTTCCACAATGCGCGCCACTTCAAAGCGAGTTTCGACATTGAGCATCTGCAGGTCATAGGTGGTGACTTGCTTGCGCCCTTTGCTGTCGGCCACAACATTACCTAAAGCGGCATCGGCGTGCTTCAACTGGCGCTCGATCAAACCTTCAAAGGCTTCCGTTTCGTCGCTCGTCTTGGCCAATCCGGCAAAGCGCACCGCAGTGCGAATTTGCGCAGGTGTCAGGCCCTTGCGCTCGGTGAGCTTGGCGACAAAGCCGTCGCTGACCGCGACGCCTGAGAGCGTCTTGCGGACCAGTTGCTCGCGCGCTCCGGGCGGCGGGCTCTTGAGTTCCAGATGGTAGGCGAAGCGGCGCCGAAATGCCGGGTCAATCTGCTCGATCCGATTGGTTACCCAAATCGTAGGCACCGCGTTTTGCTCGAGGATTTGATTGACCCACGCTTTCCCATTGACGCTGTTGGTAGACGATGGCGCGGCAATCTGCTCTTGCCTTGCCATCAGCTGCGCTGCATCCATGCTGATCGGTGGGAACACATCCTCGACTTCGTCAAACAAAAGCGCTGCCTGCTGGGCACCTTTCAGAAAAACCTGCGCGATTTGCAGTGAGCGATAGCGATCGCGGCCGCTGAGGCTGTTGCCGTCGCGGTCAGCGTACTCCACTTCAAACAACTCCAAGCCTGCGCTTTGCGCAACAACCTTCGCCAACTCAGTCTTGCCTGTCCCGGGTGGGCCGTATAAAAGCACATTGACCCCGGCTTCCTTGCGTTCAATCGCATTACGCAGCAAATTCACGAGGACTTGGGCGTCCTCTTGCACAAAATGAAAGTCGCTGGTGTTGAGTTAGCTCTTCAATGCCGGCCGCGTAAAGACGGCCATGAGTTCGGATTGATCGCGATACTCACGCATCAAGACCGGTGGCAACTTCTCACTGACCTTCATGAGATCGGCCAGGTCGGTGATATTGTGCTCGGAGATCAAGTTTTCGACCAGACCAATTCGTTCCAAACGAGAGCCCGCCCGCAAAGCCTCGGCCACTTCGCCGGCCTTTACGCCCGCCACTTCCGCCATCGCAGCGTAGGCCTCCGGGGCGTTGCTCACCTTGAATTCCACCAGCAAGCTGCGCAGGTCTCGCTGATAACGTGCCAAGGTGCCATACAGCAGTAGTGCGCGCTCTGCGCGATTGAGCTGCAGCAGCCCGGCAAGCGCATCAATGTTTTTCTCAACCAAGGTGCTGTGCTTTTTCAGGGCATGGTTGAGCCAATCACTGGTCACACTCAAAACAGTGAGTAAATCTTTGGGCGCGTCTTTGGCGTATTCATCCAGATAGAAAAACACAGTGCCTTCTTCATATGGGCCGCGCCAAGTGCCATGGCGCTCAATG
>JANPAK010000499.1:0-3974 GCA_031429925.1 Variovorax sp. | reverse complement strand
TTTTTAGCCTCTGTTCCTTCTGTTTCCTGCGCTGAATGCTCTGCTTTTCGTAGCAACTTGCCTTTGTTGAAGCGGCCGTCGGGATCGATTCGAGCTTTGTAATCTGCGAAGGGCTTGAGCTCCGCATCGCTCAAAAATTCTAATTTGGTGATGCCAATGCCATGCTCGCCTGAGATCACGCCATCCAAGCCGCGCGCCAGAGCCATGATGCGCGCCACGGCTTCATGGGCCGTTTGCAGCATCTCGTAGTCATCGCTATTGACAGGGATATTTGTATGCACATTGCCGTCACCGGCATGCATATGCAGTGCAATCCAGACGCGGCCTTTGAGTACCCGTTTATGAATGGCTTGGCATTCGTCCACGATGCCTTGGAACGCGCCCCCAGCAAAAATATTGGCAAGCGGTGCGCGAATCTGCATTTTCCAGCTGGCGCGCAGGCTGTGGTCTTGCAGCGCCAAGAATTTTTCGTCGACATCGCTGAGCCAGCCAGCCCAGAGGTTTCTCACCTCTTGAATCAGGGCTAAGGCCTGAGCAACGCGATCTTCGAGCAACTCAGCGGATGGAATATCCATTGCGTCGTCGCCTTTACCCAGCGGCAAGTTGCCTTTCGCGAAAAAATCTTCCAGTGCGTCACACAGCTTGAGCTTGTTGCGCAAGCTCAGCTCGATATTGATACGCTCAATGCCGTCGGTATATTCGGCCATGCGCGGCAGTGGGATCACCACATCTTCATTGATCTTGAATGCATTGGTGTGTTTGGAAATAGCCGCCGTTCGCTTGCGATCCAACCAAAATTTCTTCCGGGCTTCTGGGGTGATTGCAGTGAAGCCCTCGCCATTGCGGCTGTTGGCAATCCGCACCACTTCCGAGGTCGTACGCGCCACCACATCAGCGTCGTCACCGGCGATGTCGCCAATCAACACCATCTTGGGCAAACCACCGCGCTTGGATTTGGTCGCGTAGCCCACGGCCTTTAAATAGCGATCATCCAAATGTTCGAGGCCGGCCAGCAGCACACCGGTGCGCTTTTGCTCGGCAAACATGAAGTCCTTGATCTCCACGATCGAAGGTACCGCGTCCCTGGCATTTCCAAAAAACTCCATGCAGACTGTGCGTGTGTGCTGTGGCATTTTGTGCACGATCCAGCGCGCGCTGGTGATCAGACCATCGCAGCCTTCTTTTTGAATGCCAGGCAGGCCGCTCAAAAACTTGTCGGTGACGTCCTTGCCCAAACCTTCTTTACGAAAGGTTTTGCCGGGAATATCTAGTCGCTCGGTTCTGAGCAGTTTCTTGCCACCCGCATCGAAGTATTTCAGCTCGAAGCTAGCCAACGCAACGTCGTGAATCTTGCCCAAGTTGTGATTCAAGCGCGTGACTTCAAGCCATTGCGCATCCGGCGTCACCATCCGCCAAGAGACAAGGTTGTCAAGTGCCGTGCCCCACAGCACCGCTTTTTTGCCGCCTGCGTTCATCGCGATATTGCCGCCGATGCAAGACGCTTCGGCTGACGTCGGGTCAACCGCAAATACAAAACCTGCGCGCTCTGCGGCATCAGCCACACGCTGCGTAACCACACCCGCCTCAGACCAGACGGTGGCCACCGGCTCCGCTAGGCCAGGCAGAGACACCATTTCGACTTCGGTCATGGTCTCCAGCTTTTCGGTGTTGATCACCGCTGATTTCCACGTCAGGGGAATCGCGCCGCCGGTGTAGCCGGTGCCGCCGCCACGCGGCACGATAGTCAAGCCCAGCTCGATACAGCCTTTGACCATACCGGCCATCTCGGCTTCGGTATCGGGTGTGAGCACCACAAACGGGTATTCCACGCGCCAATCGGTCGCATCGGTCACATGGCTGACGCGCGACAGGCCGTCAAATTTGATGTTGTCTTTGGCAGTGCTGCGGCGCAGAACGCTGAGCGTGCGCTTGCGCAAGTCATAAACCTTCGCAAAGGACTCGTAGAAAACCTTCACGCAGGCGCGAGCGGCTTCAAGCAGCATCCCGACGTTTTTGTCGCGCTGTTGGTCGGCATCCGGCGTGCGGCGCTTTTCAATTTCCCCCAAACGGTGGTTGAGCGCATCGGCTAAAGCCTTGCGTCTCTTCGGGTTGTCGAGCAAATCATCTTGTAAGTAAGGGTTGCGGTGCACGACCCAAATGTCGCCTAAGACCTCGTACAGCATGCGCGCACTGCGACCGGTTTGGCGTTCGTCCCGTAGCAAGCTCAGCAGCTCCCAAGCCCGAGAGCCCAGCAAACGAATCACGATTTCCCGGTCGGAAAACGAGGTGTAGTTGTAGGGAATTTCACGCAAACGGGGCGTGTCCTGCGTCGCAAGCAGGGCAGACTGAAGAATCTGGGGAGGCAAAGGTGCGTTCATGGGTAGAGCTGCTCAATACGTCATTATCGCTGCTACAAGGAAAATATGCGGGACAACCCTGATACCAACCCCACCTGCGCCATCTGCATGACAAGCCCGTGTAAACCCCGTGGGCATTGAGCAAGGCCAAGGGTTTTAATATGACAGTCACACAATAAACATATAGTCCAACGGTTTCAACAGGAGTTTTCGCATGAAATTACGTCTTTCCGCAGTCGCTTTGGCCGCTTCTTGCTTGGCCGCACCGGCATTTGCACAAACAGAGATCCAGTGGTGGCATTCGATGGGGGGCGCCCTTGGCGAGTGGGTCAACGACCACGCCAAAGACTTTAACGCCAGCCAGACAAAGTACAAGGTCATACCCACATTCAAAGGCAGCTACGACGAGTCCATGACCGCGGCCGTCGCTGCGTTCCGCGCAGGTAACGCACCCCATATTTTGCAGGTGTTCGAAGTGGGCACGGCCACTATGATGGCTTCCAAACAAGCCATCGTGCCTGTCGGCCAAGTGATGAAAGACGCGGGTGTGCCGTTTGATCCAAAGTCGTATGTGCCTGCGGTCGCCGGCTACTACACCGCACCGAATGGGCAAATGCTGTCTTTCCCCTTTAACAGTTCCACCACGGTTTTCCATTACAACAAAGATGCTTTCAAAGCCGCCGGCATGGATCCAGAGAAGCCGCCATCCACCTGGCCAGAAGTGGCCCTGGCAGCCGCCAAGCTCAAAGCCTCTGGCCACAAATGCCCTTTTACCTCCAGCTGGATGAGCTGGACGCAGCTGGAGAGCTTCTCCGCTTGGCACAACACCGAATTTGCCACCTTGGGCAATGGCATGCGCGGGCTTAACGCACGGCTGAACTTCAACACCCCGCTGCATGTACGCCACATTGAAAACCTAGGCAATATGGCCAAAAGTAACTTGATGGTCTACAAAGGCCGTGGCAACTTGGCTGATCCTACCTTCGTCTCCGGCGAATGCGCCATGCTGACCGGCTCCTCTGCCCTGTACGGCAATATCAAGCGCAACGCGAAATTTGCTGCGGGTATCGCTCCTTTGCCTTACTACCCAGACGTTGCCGGCGCACCGCAAAACACCGTGATTGGTGGTGCCAGCCTGTGGGTCATGTCGGGCAAGAAAGCAGACGAGTACAAAGGTGTGGCGCAATTTTTTGCACACCTGTCCAAGCCAGATGTTGATGCCAGAAGCCACCAGCGCACAGGCTACCTCCCGCTGACTCCTGTGTCGTTTGCGATGACCGAAAAGTCGGGCTTTTACAAACAAAACCCTGGCACTGACGTCTCCGTTAACCAGATGATCCGCAAAACCACCGACAAATCGCGCGGTATTCGCTTGGGCAACTTCGTTCAGATCCGCACGATCAACGACGAAGAACTCGAACAAGTCTGGGCCGGCAAGAAGAGCGCGAAAGATGCGCTCGACTCAGCTACCAAGCGCGGCAATGAGTTGCTGGTGCGCTTCGAAGCTGCGAACAAGGGCAAGTAATCAAGATGTCGCGGGGCTGGTGGGTCTTTCATCATTGAATGAAAAAAGACCCACCAGCCCAATCACATTATTAGGAGCCCGCTATATTTTTA
>JANPAK010000498.1:0-21017 GCA_031429925.1 Variovorax sp. | reverse complement strand
CATTGAGCGTCCAAGCGGCCGCCACGGCCAGCGGCGCTATTGCCAACGTGGCCAGCGTGACCAGCACCACGCCAGACCCAACGCCGACGAGCAACCAGTCGACGGTGACGGTGACGGTCAGCACGATAGTCGACATTAGCGTCACCATCTCCGTGCCGACAAGCGCGACACCAGGCACCGTGGTCACCGCCACCGTGGTCGTCACCAACAACGGCCCAAGCGTTGCCAACACCGTCACCGCCGTGGTCACCTTGCCAAATGGCAGCACGGTCAGCGTCAGCTTGAGCACCGCGACCCTTGCCAAAGATGCCACGACCAGCGGCATCGTCACCTACACGGTGCCGGCCGCTCAGACTTCAACACTTACTTGGCGCGTTATTGCATCAAGCAGTACACCAGAAACAGATACACGAAACAACGTAGCCACAGGAACAACTACGATCGCGAAGGTGTTCAATGCATCCCTGTCTGGGCGCGTGTGGCTAGACAGCAATAGCGATAAGATCTATACGCAGGGTACGGACGTTGACTTGTCCGGCTGGAAGGTTGAGTTGCTCCAAGCCGGTAGCGTTATCGGTACCGCTACCACAGGTGCCAACGGGACTTACACCATTCCGAGCCAAGTGCCAGGGGGCGGATACTCGATCCGGTTCCGTAATCCGTTCGGCAATATTGTGACGGCCACCCCGCTAAACCAATCTTCAGTCGCTGACTCTGGGCTACCAGGCCGGATGTCGACCGGTGTCACCAACAACCAGCTGACAGGCACTCTAGTGGTTTCGGGTGCGATTGACAACATCACCTTGTACGCTGGCGACAATATTGCCGAACAGAACTTGCCAATCGATCCAGCGGGCGTCGTCTATGACTCCGTCTCAAGAAGTATTTTATTCAACGCCAGCGTCACGATCGTGTTTGAGGGCGTTGGGTTTAATCCAGCCACACATCTATTGCCATTGTTCCCGGGCGACGTGCCAACGGGTGTTCAGCCCGGGATGTACCAGTTTGTGCTTGATCCAAGTGCACCGAATGGTGTGTACAGACTAGAAGTGACTCCGCCACCTGGCTATGCCGCTGGCCCGGCCGTTCAAGGAGGCGTCTCTGCACCTGGCGCATCACCAGGGACACCGGGCGTAGGTGCGGGCGGGGTCTACACGCCGCCAACTAGCCTTGCTTTTGTGAATGTTCAGCCGCAGGCGGGCGCACCAGCAGCAGCAATCTCGGAAGCTTCGGCAGTTGGTACCAACGGGACGCAGTACTTCTTGCGCTTTAACTTGTTCCCCGGTGTCGCGAACGTGTTCCACAACCATATCCCGCTTGATCCGTTGGCGAGTGGAGCGCTTTTGGTCAGCAAGGTCGGTGACAAGTCCGTTGCTGAGTTGGGTGATTCTGTACGTTACTTTGTTCGGTTACGAAACACGACAAACGGCCCGATACCTAGTGTCCAGGTAGAGGATCTTTTGCCAGCAGGCTTCCGTTATATCCCAGGTACATCCCGCCTGAATGGCGCAACCTTGGCTGATCCAGCCGGTGGGGTAGGCCGCGCGCTCACTTTCAATATCGGCGCGTCGGGAGCTATTCCGGCAAATACTACATGGGAGCTTAGTTACTTCGTTAGGCTTGGCGTTGGCGCGCAGCAAGGGGACGGCATCAACCGCGCCACAGCTGTCTTCCAAGGCGTCTCTGGACCAGTGCGGTCTAACACTGCGCAGTACCGCGTGCAGGTACAGGGCGGTGTGTTCAGTAACGATGGTTGCATCGTTGGCAAGGTCTATATGGATTGCGACGGAAACTCCGTGCAGAACAATGCAAGCGGCTCAAGGGAGCTTGGCATTCCAGGCGTACGCCTCATCATGCTTGATGGCACGCAAATCACCACAGATAGCGAAGGCAAGTACAGCATCTGCGGCGTCAAAGCCCAGACCCATGTGATGAAGGTAGACCGCACGACCTTGCCAAAGGGTTCCCGCTTGGTGCCATCGTCGAATCGTAATGCAGGGGTCGGCGATAGCATCTTTATTGACTTGAAGGGCGGCGAGTTGGCGCGCGCTGACTTTATCGAAGGCTCTTGTTCTCCAGAAGTCCTTGATCAAGTCAAAGCGCGCCGCGCCCTAGGCGGAATTTTGGCTCCCGAAAAAGAAGTCGCTCCTGATTTGAAAATAGACAATCGCCCATTGCAGATTGAGCAGCAAATTTTGCCCAGTTTGCGTCCAGAATCGCCAGCACTCGGCAACGCTGGAGGTAAAACGCCATGATCTTACGTTTCACCCCCATTGCGTTGGCGATCGCGCTCTTGCCGATGGCGGCTTGGGCTCAACCCGCGCCATCCACTAAGACAGCAGCGACAAGTGCAGACGTGCCTGACGCCAAGAGTTTTTTTGAGACGGGAGGGCAGGCAGATATCGGCCCGCGCCCGTTCAACTCCTTCTTGGCCCGACTCTCCTCACCTGTTGAGAAGATCCGGATCGAAACAGCGGCCGATAACTTGCCGGCAGATGGCGTCGGAAGTAACGAGATTCGCCTTCAATTGCTCGACGGTAAAGGGCAGGCGATCAAGGGCGAGCAGTTTGTCACCATTGAAGTGAATGGAGGCGCGCGCATACTGTTGCCTGGCCGTTTGACGTCGGAGTCGGGCGCAGATCGTGGCGATATCGATCGCATTTCACCGGGTGTGCAAGCCAAGGTGATGGATGGGGTGTTGGCATTCAGGCTGATCGCTCCGTATCAACCGGACGCAGTAACCGTGCGCGTGAGCGTGCAAGGCGTGAGCGAGCGCTTGGTCGTGCGATATGTCCCAGACTTGCGCGACTTGATTGCCGTCGGTTTGATCGAGGGTCGTCTGCGATCCGACAAGTTTGATCCTAAAGCGATCGTTCCCGTGCGTGAAAACGATGGTTTTGAAGAGGAGCTGAAAGGCTTTTCTAAAGACTTTAATGGCGGGCGCTCCAATTTTGGGGCGCGTGCTGCGATGTACCTCAAAGGCAAAGTCAAGGGCGATTACCTCCTCACCTTGGCTTACGATTCCGACAAAGACACGCGCAAGCAACTCTTTGAGTCCATTGACCCCAATGCGTTTTACCCGGTTTACGGAGATTCCAGCCTGAAAACTCGGGATGCTCAAAGCACCGGCAAACTTTATGTGCGTTTAGACAAAAACAGGAGCTACTTGCTCTGGGGTGACTATACGACCCAAGACGCAAATGCAGCGCGCAGGTTGAGTCAATTCAGTCGCACATTGCCTGGCTTGCGAGGCCATTACGAAGAGGGCAATACTGTAGCTAACGCTTTCGTAGCGCAGGAGAGCTTCAAACAAGTTGTCGATGAGTTTCCCGCCCGTGGCGTCTCCGGTCCGTACAGCGTGTCCAGTCCCAACGGCATCAAAGGCACTGAAAGGGTGGAGATTATTGTTCGCAAACGGGATCAGACATCAGTGATTTTAAAGTCCACGCCACTCGCTCGAGAATCAGACTACGAATTTGAGCCTTTCAACGGCCAGATTCTTTTTAGAAGCCCCGTCCCCAGCGTTGACGATCAGCTCAATCCAGTGTCGATTCGTGTGAGCTACGAGGTAGAGCAGGGCGGCAAGCGGTACTTTATCTATGGCGCTGATGCGCAATATAAGCTGTCTGACCGTCTTAGTTTGGGGGCGGCGGTTGCTCGTGATGAAAACCCAGTGACTGGTTCGACCATCGTTGGTGCAAATCTAGTACTTAAGCTGAGCAAAAACACGCAGATTGTTGCTGAGGTTGCGAGATCTAGGTCGATGGTCAATACTGACCCGAATGGCTTCAATACCAATAATAGCGCTAACTTCGCTGGGAAAGTGGGTGAAGTTGAGGGTAGCGCAGTGCGGGTTGAGATTCGTCATGCCGATGAGAGTGTGCGAGCCAGTGCTTTTGTGCAACGCGCGGACACCGACTTCAACAACGCTTCAAGCGGATTAACTGGCGGCAGGCAGGAGCTTGGTGGCGCGGTGACATATAAAGTAACGGAGAAGGTCACCGTAACTGCCGATGCGCAACGCGCCGAAGACAAGATCAATGGTAGCGAGAATAAGTCGGCATCGCTGGCCGTAGACCTGAAGCTAACTCAGCGACTGACTGTCGGCGGCGGCGTTCGTCGCGTCGATCAAAATGCGATCAGCGCTGCGCAACAAACCATCAATAATTGCTTAACAACGACCAGTGTGTATTCTGGCTCCGTGTCTGGGTACAACACTGGATATGGCATCAGCCAAGTCGGGAATCAGCAAATTGATCCAGCGACCGGCTTGCCCGTGATTTGCAACACGGCAATCAATCCCGTCGCGGCACCTGCGCAAGCTCTAGATAGGACGTCGGTGTTTGCACGCGCCGGCTACAAAGCGACGGATAAACTGACCATCGACGGCGAATTGCAAAATATCACTGGAACTGACCCCGCTAGCACAGCAAAACTTGGCCTTCGTTATGCCGCCAGTAAGTCGGTTGACCTAACAGGTGAAGTTCAGCGCGAGTTTGGCTCAGGAAGCACCAATAACCTGTATCGCCTAGGCGCAGATTGGCGTGTTGCCGAAAAAACTCGTTTGTATTCTCGATATGAGTATGCCCACACCTATAGTGCAAACTACGGCCTAGGTGTGGGGCCGTTGTCGCGCGCTTTCGCTCTGGGTATTGACACGCAGTACATGCAGGACGGCTCACTCTACAGCGAGTATCGGCTCAATGACAGCGCTTCCGGTAAAACGATTCAAAACGCAATTGGATTGCGCAATGGGTGGAACGTGGCAGAAGGCTTGCGCTTGCAAACAAGTGCTGAACATGTCAATAGCACCAGTGGCGACGCAACTGCATTGAGCTTAGGTGCCGAGTACAGGGCCAACCCCCTGTGGAAAGGCTCAAGCCGCATACAGTGGCGCGGTGACAAGGACAATACCAACTGGTTGCTCACCGCAAGTGCGGCGCGCAAGCTCGATCGAGATTGGACGCTGATCGCTCGGGAATACTACAATTTAATTGACCCGAAAAATGGTTCGGCCGATACGCGCCAAAACCGATTCCAATTAGGCTTTGCCTATCGCCCGGTCGACAACAACAAGTTTGATGCCCTTGGACTGTATGAGCAAAAACTCGATAAGTCGGCAGATAAAGACAGCGACACCAATATCGTCAGCCTTCGAGCCAATTATCATTCCTCTCGTCCGTGGTGGGTTACGGGTCGTTTTGCCTATAAACGGGTGAACGAGCTGCTGTTAGGTACGGTGAATGATTCTTACAATGCTTCCTTGCTTGGCGGCCGAGTCACCTATGACATCACCAACCGCTGGAGCATTGGCGGCATCACGACACTGCTTGTCGGTAAAGGTGGTGCTAAGCAATACGCTTACGGTATTGAGGTCGGCTATACGGTGATGGATAACCTGATCGTCGGACTAGGATACAACTGGCGCGGCTTCCGCGATGATGACTTGACGGGCAGTGATTACACCAACCGCGGCTGGGTCCTCAATGTGCGCTACAAGTTTGACGAAGATCTGTTCAAAGGCAGTGACTCACGCGTCAACCGTACGATTGATCCCAAAGGCGCGCCCGCCATTGGCTCTGGCGCCGCGCCTGGTAACTCAGTGAGCCCGAAATGATCTCGCAATACTGCAGCCACCCCTTCAAGAGGCTCGCCATGAAACCCCTTCTCTTAAGCCTTTTTATACCGTTCGCCCTCATGGGCTGTGCGCAGAATGCTACAAAAAACGAAGCGCCTGGCCCTGGTAGCCAAGGCACGGGATTAGTCACCCAGCAGCAGCGCATCACGGAAGAAAAAGTACTTGCAGACCGCAAAACGCTTGAAGCACTGCAGCAACGCCTGCGTAAGTTGAATGAATCCGGGATTCCGCAGAATAACTATTCGTTGGCCAAAGCCCAATGTTGGCTTGATACTGCCAAGACCCAGTATCACGAGAATGACCGCACGGGTTACATTGAAGAGTCAATGACGGAGTCGCAAAAAATCGTTCAAGCGCTTGAGGGCAACAGGAATGCCCGAGCCGGTTTTGAAACGCCTTTGGTCGCGGGTAGCACGCGCCTACGGGATGACTTGTGGCTTGAGTTAGGTAAGCACAAGAACAATGCCACGACACTCGCTTGCAACGCTCGTACAGTCGCCTGTGCAGAAGTGCGTCTCGTGCGCGCTGGTCACGCCGAGGAGCAAACAGGTTGGCGAGCTGCGACCCCACACGTGATGATGGTGGAGGATGGTCTTCGCCGCGCGGCGACAGAGGCAGCCAGTTGTACTCCGGCGCCTGTCGTCGCAGCCGTGGTTCCTGCACCGGCTGTTGTGCCAAGAGTTGTGCAGCCCGCAGTTGTGCCAGCCCCCGCTCCGGCGCCCGTGGTAGGAGAAACGACAAAAGAAACGTTCGTCCTTTTAGGCGATACGCTGTTCAAATTTAACAAGTCTGGTCGCGATGAGATGTTGCCGGGAGGCAAGGAGCGCTTGGCGACTGTGGCGAGTCGCCTCAAGACCTACCAGTCTATTGCGACGCTCAGCATCGCAGGTCATACGGATAGACTCGGGTCGGATAAGTACAACAATCCGTTATCCGAGCGGCGTGCAGCCACAACCTTGGCTTATCTCGAAAGCTTGGGAGTCAAAGCAGCTAAAACAGAGGCTGTCGGCAAAGGCAAAAAAGAGCCGGTCACCACAACGTGCTCCAAGGCCCTGCCGCGTAAGCAGTTGATCGACTGCTTACAACCGGATCGCCGCGTCACCATTGAAGTAACGGGCGTCGTCAGGTGAATGTTTTATCAGCCGGTGTTTCGTAATCCGGCAGCAATGCCGTTGATGCTGATGTGGATGCCGCGTTGTACTTTTTCGTCTAAGTCCTCAGGCTTTTTGCCTGCTCGATAACGGCGAATTAGCTCCACCTGCAGGTGATGGAGCGGATCGATATAGGGAAAGCGGTGCTGAATGCTTCGCGCAAGCGCCGTATTGCTGGCCAATCGTTTGCCTTCGCCAGTGATGAATTGCAGAGCGCGCGTAGTGCGCTGCCACTCGGCTTCGATCTCGCTCAAGATTTTCTTACGTAACTTGGCGTCAGGCACGAGCTCTGCATAGCGCGCGGCCAATGACAGGTCGCTCTTGGCCAATACCATATCCATGTTGGAGAGCAGGGTGCGAAAGAACGGCCAATCGCGATACATCTTTTGTAGCAGCTTGCGCACATCCTGCCGTGGGCTAGCGCCTTTCTGATTCAACAGCTGCTCGACGGCCGAGCCAAAACCATACCATCCAGGCAGGGTGGTGCGGCATTGACCCCAGCTGAATCCCCAAGGGATTGCGCGCAGATCCTCAATTCGCTGGTTCGCTTTGCGTGATGCAGGGCGCGAGCCAATGTTCAAGCCGGCGATTTCGCGCAGCGGGGTTGCGGCGAAGAAGTAATCTGTGAAGCCAGGTGTCTCATACACCAGCGAACGATACGCTCGCATCGACAGCTCAGACAATGCTTGGGCAGTATCCACGAAACTGATGGGCGCCTCCTTGGTGGGCGTGAGCAGCGTGGCTTCGAGGGTGGCCGCGACGAGCGTCTCCAGGTTGCGGCGACCAATTTCTGGATTGGCGTACTTCGAAGCAATCACCTCGCCTTGCTCGGTGACTCGAATCTGGCCGCGCACGGTGCCCGGCGGTTGCGCCAAAATCGCTTGGTAGCTGGGGCCGCCGCCACGTCCCACAGTTCCGCCTCTACCATGGAACATGCGCAAGGTGATGCCATGCGATGCCTTGAGTTCGTCAAACAATTTCACTAATGCAATCTCGGCGCGATACAGCTCCCAATTGCTGGTGAAAATGCCGCCGTCTTTGTTGCTGTCGGAATAACCGAGCATGATGTCTTGTTCGGGGGTGTTTTGCAACGCCCCCTCGTTCTCCGATCGCTTGACCATGGCAGCGATGCCGGGAAGCGCATAGAACTCGCGCATGATGGGCGCGGCGCTTTGCAAGTCTGCAATGGTTTCAAACAATGGCACGACGATCAACTCTGCCGTGGCGTCTTCCGCCAAGATGCCACGCATCAAGCCGGTTTCTTTTTGAAGCAGCAGCACTTCGAGCAAGTCGCTCACACTTTCGGTATGGCTAATGATGTAGTGCAAGATGGCGGGCGCGCCATAGAGCTGGCGGGCGCTTTTTGCAGCTTCAAAAATCGCCAGTTCACCGCGCGCGTGCTCGCTGTAGACGGCATTGACCACGCGCAGTGGGCGAGCGTCGTTGAGCAACTGGAGCAGCAGAGCCCGTTTGGTTGACTCGTCAAGGGAGGAATACTTTGCCTCAATCCGTGCCGTTGCCAGTAGCTCTGCAACTACTTCTTCGTGCTTGTCCGAGCTTTGGCGCAGATCGATCGTTGCGAGGTGAAAACCAAACACTTGTACGGCACGCATCAGTGCCGATAGGCGCATACCCACCAAATGCACGCCATTGGTTGCCCTCAGTGAGGCCTCAATGGTGCGCAAATCAGCCAAGAATTCATCACTGGTTAGATAAGCATTCTGCGGCACAGCGGCGTGGCGGGCAGCCTCCGTGCCTGTGAGCTCTTGCAGCGTCGCGGCTAGACGTGCGTACATGCCGATCAGAGCGCGCCGGTAGGGCTCGTCTTTGCGGTGCTCGCTCGCATCTGGACTGCGATTGGCCAAAGCCTGCATTTCGGGTGTGACACCCACAAGCATGAGCGAGGTCGATAGCTCCGCACCCAAGAAATGCACTTCGCGCAGATGATGGCGAAGTGCCGTCTCACTTTGGCGGCGCAGTGCCAGCTCCAGCGTCGCTGCAGTCACATTCGGATTGCCGTCACGATCCCCACCGATCCAGTTGCCCATACGGAAAAAGGCCTCATCAATCTTGCCAACGCGCTCCTCGACATCCTCATACAGCCTGGGAATCTCCTTGAGGAAGGTTGCCTCAAAGTAAGACAAAGCGTTTTCAATCTCATCAGCGACTTGAAGCTTGCTGTAGCGCAGCAGCCGGGTTTGCCACAATTGAGTGACGCGGGCGCGCAACTGCATCTCCAGTGCCGCTTTATCGCGAGCTATCAAATCAGGAGCATCTTGCGCAGACAATATATGGGCAATCGCCCGTTCTGCATCCAAAATGCTCTTGCGTTGAACTTCCGTTGGATGGGCCGTGAGCACTGGAGAAATAAAAGCTGATTTGAGCGTTTTTCCGATACTCTTGACGGTGTGGCCGCTGGCTCTCAGCCTAGCGAAAGCGGCATCCAAGCTGCCATCTTGCACGTCACCGCGGCGCTCATGCACTGCGCGCCGACGAATGTGGTGGCGGTCCTCCGCCAGATTGGCCAAATGGCTGAAATAGGTGAAAGCCCGGATCACGCTCACAGTTTGTTCATTCGAGAGCGATTTCAGAAGTTTTTTCAATTCACTCTCTGCCTGAGCGTCCGCGTGGCGGCGGTATGCGACCGAGAGTTTGCGCACATTCTCGACGATTTCATAGACTGCCGCGCCCTCCTGCTCGCGGATCACATCACCCAAAATTCGCCCAAGCAGGCGAATGTCTTCGATCAAGCGGCGATCCTTGTCTTTTTTGGTGTCGGCCGGTGAGGTGGAAAGAGGCGTGTTCATGCGCAGCATGCTAGCATCGAACATAGGGTTCTCATTACACGATGGTTACGCCTGCTCTCGATGTTTAGAATGCCCGCCATTGTTTGATTTATGAAGATCCGAATCGCCACCCGAGAAAGCCGGCTAGCCATGTGGCAGGCCGAGCACGTGCAGGGCTGCATGCAAAAGTTGGGCCACAGCGTGGAGTTGGTGCCCATGACGACACGCGGCGACCAGATTTTGGATCGCACGCTCTCCAAGGTGGGCGGCAAGGGCTTATTTGTGAAAGAGCTGGAACTGGCACTGCAAGAAGACCGCGCTGATATTGCGGTGCACAGTCTCAAAGATGTGCCGATGCAACTTGGCGCAGAGTTCACGTTGGCCTGCGTGATGGAGCGAGAAGATCCGCGCGATGCGCTCGTGTCGCCGCGCTATACCTCGCTTTCAGAGCTGCCGTTGGGCAGCGTGGTGGGGACATCCAGCTTGCGGCGTATGGTGTTGCTGATGGCACAGCGCCCGGATCTGAAAATTGAGCCGCTGCGCGGCAACTTGGACACGCGTCTGCGCAAACTTGATGACGGGCACTATGCCGCCATCGTGCTCGCGGCGGCGGGTCTAAAGCGACTGGGCTTGGCCGCGCGCATTGTGCAAACCTTTGAGCCAGAGCAGATGCTGCCCGCAGCGGGGCAGGGTGCCTTGGGCATAGAAACCTTAGCCGGGCGGGCGGATTTGCGCGCAGCGCTGGCTCCGCTGGCGCATGAGGTGACTTGGCTGGCGGTAAGCGCCGAGCGGGAAGTCAGCCGCAGCATGGGAGGTAGTTGTTCTATGCCACTGGCGGCTTTTGCCAGCTGGCAGGGTGATGAATTGCAGCTGCAAGCCGCTTGGGGCGAGCCAGAGGGCCAGGCGCGCTTGGTTCGCACGCACAGTAGGGCAGCCGTCGTGACCCACGAGGCAGCGCGGGCGCTAGGTGCGCGTGCGGCAGCGCAGCTTGTCGCAGGGGGTGCGAGAGTACTCGTGTAATGCATGGCACGCCTGATTGTCACAAGACCTTTTGAGCAATCCGCCGCTTGGCTGCAAGTGCTGCGCGATATGGGGCATGAGGCGGTGGCGTTACCACTGATCGAGATCGTTCCTGTCGAATCCGAAGACGATGCGCAGGCGCTGGAACTGGCGTGGGCACGCTTAGAAAGCTTTGACGCCCTGATGTTTGTGAGCAGCTCTGCTGCCCAGGCGTTTTTTAAGCCGAACCAGCCCAATGCCGTTATAGAATCTGCGCAGCGCGCTATTGAATTAGTAGTGGATCAACACCCGAGGATTCGCCTGTGGGCCACCGGTCAAGGCACGGTAAGGAGCTTGCGCGCTTTAGGGATTCCGCAGGATCGCATCGATGCACCGTCTGCGCAATCTCCTCAGTTTGATTCCGAGGCGCTTTGGCCATTGGTGCAGACCCAAGTGCACCGAGGCAGTCGAGTGCTGATACTGCGTGGCCGTGATGTGGGCATGTTTGATAGCAGCCGTGATTGGTTGGCGCAGCAAATCATGGCCAACGGCGGTGTGGCGCAGAAATTGGTGGTGTACGAGCGTCGAGCACCCCGATGGAATTTGGGGCAGACCGCGCAATGCCGGGATTGGCTGCGCGACGGTAGCATTTGGCTACTGAGCAGTTCGCAAGCTCTGCGCAATTTACCAACCAGCCTAGACACCCATCAAGGTATTTGTATTTGCACGCATGAACGCATCTCCCAAGCGGCGCGAGCGCGAGGCTTCGCTGTTGTTTGCACGTCACGCCCAACGCTGAATGACGTGGCGGCGTCGATAAAATCGATCAATGAACAACGAATTACCTAATCCTTCTGCAGTCCCGGCTGCTGATAAGAAGGGCCGGGTGGGCGAGCCGCAGGCGCCTTCGGTAACTCGCTCTAAACACGCGCTATTCACGTGGGTCGTGACGGTGATTGCAGTGACCGCATTGCTGCTCAGTGCCAACCTTTGGCTTCGGCTGACCAGTATTCAAGAAGCTTTGGCAAAGCAGAGCGCCGATGCAACTGCTGCTTCGTTGGAAGGCCGAACACTGGCTCGTGCAGCGCAAGAAACCGTTAGGGAAATGGCAACTCGGCAAACGCTTTTGGAAACCCGTTTAGCTGAGGTCTCGTTGCAACGCGGCCAGCTAGAGGAGTTGATTCAAAGCTTATCGCGCTCGCGCGACGAGAATCTTGTGGTTGATGTGGATTCGGCCCTGCGACTTGCACAACAGCAAGCTAACCTCACCGGTAGTTTGGAGCCTTTGTTGGCTGCTCTGCGAAGTGCGGAGCAGCGGGTATCACGTGCTGGTCAACCGCGCTTAGCGCCGCTGCTCAGGGCGCTCACCAAGGATATTGAGCGTGTCAAATCCGCCAATGTGGCAGATACTCCGAGTCTTCTGATCAAACTTGATGAGTTGGTTCGCTTGGTCGATGACATGCCGTTGGCCAACGCGGTCGCCAGCATGCCTCGCAGCTTGGCCAAACCCAGCGCTGCGACACTGCCAACGCGACCTAGCGTGGTCGCTGACGCGTCTAGCGCAGACCTCTCCCAAGGTTGGCCAGAGTGGTTGCGACAAAGCGTGGCCGCCGTGCGCACCGAGGCGCGAGCTCTCGTGCGTGTGGGGCGGATCGATACCCCAGAAGCGGCACTGCTCAGTCCAGAGCAAAGTTTCTTTGCGCAAGAAAATCTCAAGCTGAAACTACTCAACGCCCGCCTGGCTCTGCTGTCAAGACAGTTCGATAGTACGCGCAGCGATCTTCGGTCGGCGGCAAGCCTGAGTACGCGCTACTTCGATGCCAGTTCCCGCTCGGTGCAGCAGGCCGTCAATCTGATGACTCAATTGCAAAGCCAACTCAAAACTGCCGACCAACCGCGCATTGACAACACGCTGTCGGCACTGGCTACGCTGTCAGCCTCTACGACCCAGGGCAAATGATGCGAGCCGCACTTTGGCTTTTAGCGATTTTCGCGGCGGCGGTTGGCGCGGCGCTTTTTGCTACGGGTTCGACCGGGACGGTAACTCTTTTTTGGCCTCCACATCGTGTCGATCTATCGCTCAACCTCAGCATCTTGCTGCTGGCGGCTCTGTTTATTCTGATACATTTCGCCGCTCGCGCGCTAGGAGCTTTGGCTGCGTTACCCGCTCAGGCAAGGGCGTGGCGGGCATCGCAGCGACAACAAGCGATGAATGCAGAGCTTCGCGATGCGCTTGCGCATTTGCTTGCTGGGCGGTTCTCTCGGGCCAAGAGGCAGGCGCTGCAGTCCAATCAGCACGCCAAGTCGTTGGCGGATGAACCCGGGCAGAAAGGTGCCAGCATGGAGGTTCAGTCTTTGGCCTTACTGATCGCCGCCGAGTCCGCGCAGTGTATGCAAGACGCGCCCGAGCGTGAGCGATTGATACAGGCGGCGCTTGATGTGGATCTTCCCAGGAGCGCACTTCACTTTAGAGAGGGAGCCACCTTGCGCAGTGCGCGATGGACACTCGACGATATGGATCCCGCAACGTCCCTGATGAGATTAGCCACTCTATCGCAAGGCGCGCAGCGGCGCACCTTGGCCCTTCGCTTGAAGCTGCGTGCCCTACAAATGGGTCGACAGCAGACATCGGCACTGGAGACCGCGCGCTTGTTAGCCAAGCACGGAGGTTTTTCTACCGCTGCAGCGCAAAGCATGGTGCGCAGTTTGGCCACATCGGCATTGACCGAGGCGCATGACGCCGACCAGCTTACTCGCGTTTGGCGGGCGCTTCACGACGCAGAGCGTGCAATGCCGGAAGTTGCGACGCACGCGGTGCTTAGACTGGTTAACCTGAGCGCAGGCTCGCCAGAAGCCCAAGAGCTTCACGAGCGCGCCCGCGCCTGGATTCAACCTGTTTGGCAAAACTACCCTCAACTCGGTGAGTCAGCTCAGGTCCGTGTTGTTCAAGCACTTGAAGCCAGTTTGATGGCGGCCGCAGGCGCTGGTTTGGATCATGCTTGGTTAGCGAACATTGAGGCCGCACAGCGCCAGCTGCCTCACGACGCACGTTTGCAGTATCTTGCGGGCATGGCGTGCTTTCATCGAAAGCTCTGGGGCAAAGCGCAGCAATTGCTGGCTGCCGCTGTCGCATCATTGAGCGACGAAAGCCTTAAGCGCAATGCTTGGCGCTGCTTGGCTGTGTTGGCTGAGGAGCGGGAAGACCCCGCAGCCGCACTACTGGCGTGGAAAAAAGCCGCAGGTTAAGGCCTTGTGAGATCATGCCAATGCACGCCAGATGTTCTCGGCCGTGCAGGGTGCATTTAAGCGCTTTGGCTGGCCACCGGCCGCCGCCACTGCATCACGCATCGCTTCCCAAACGCTGATCGCCAGCATGAACGGTGGTTCACCGACGGCTTTGCTGCCGAACACGTTGTCTTCCCGATTCGCCTCAGGCCACAGATCGACCTTGAAATGCTCTGGGATGCAGCCCGTGGCGGGGATTTTGTAAGTGCTGGGCGCGTGGGTGGTGAGCAGACCTTTGTCGTTCCACACGAGCTCCTCTGTCGTGAGCCAGCCCATGCCCTGCACAAAGGCGCCTTCGATCTGACCGATGTCGATAGCGGGGTTGATGGAGCGGCCGACGTCGTGCAAGATGTCGACTTTGAGCACGCGACTTTCGCCAGTGCGGGTATCGATGATCACCTCGGTACAGGCTGCGCCATAGGCGAAATAGTAGAAAGGACGGCCAGAGAGCGTCTTTTTGTCGTAGTGGATTTTCGGCGTGGCATAGAAGCCGTCACTCCAAAGTTGGATGCGATTGGCATATGCCATACCGACGACTTCTTGCCACGGACGAGACTGGCTCGGAGAGATCACTTGACCGTCTTTGAAGTTGACTGCGCCCGCACCGCAGCCGTCTAAGCCACTCACAAATGCCGCGAGTTTGTCGCGCACGCTTCTCGCAGCGAACTGCGCGGCGCGGCCATTGAGATCGGTACCGGCGCTGGCTGCGGTGGCGCTGGCATTGGGGATTTTGCTGGTGTCACTGGCGGTGGCGCGAATCAGCTCATACGCAATGCCCAGCTCATGCGCCACGATCTGCGCTATTTTTGTGTGCAGGCCTTGGCCCATTTCTGTGCCGCCGTGGTTGATTTGCACACTGCCGTCGGTGTAGACATGCACGAGCGCACCCGCTTGGTTGAAGAGCGTCGCGGTAAAGCTGATACCGAATTTGACGGGGGTGAGTGCGAGACCACGCTTGAAATTGTTTTGACTCGCATTCCAAGCCGAAATGGCGTCTTGGCGCCGATAATACTGCGCAGATTGCTCTAAATTTAATAGCAAGCCGTGGAGAATATTGTCCTCAACGGGCATGCCGTAGTGGGTGGTCTGACCGGCTTGCGCATAAAGATTGCTCTGACGCACTTTAAGCGGGTCGCGCTTCAAGTAGCGGGCAATGTCGCCCATGATGGTCTCAATCACCATCATGCCCTGCGGTCCACCAAAGCCTCGAAAGGCAGTGTGGCTTTGCGTGTGGGTTTTGCAGCGGTAGGAGCTGACGGCCACGTCTTGCAGGAAGTAGGCGTTATCCAAATGAAAGATCGCGCGGTCAGCCACTGGGCCGGAAAGGTCAGCGCTAAAGCCGCAGTTCACGCGCATGCTCACGCGCAGACCGCTGAGCTGGCCATCGTCGTTGAAGCCCACTTCATAGTCGTAATCGAACGGATGGCGCTTGCCGGTGATCAGAAAATCATCATCGCGGTCAAAGCGCAGCTTCACGGGTGCATTGAATTTAAGAGCCGCCAGCGCTGACCAAACGGCCAAATGCCCAGACTGTGTTTCTTTACCGCCGAAGCCACCGCCCATGCGCCGCGTCTCGACGCGCACATCGTGCAATTGCAAACCGAGGGCATGCGCCACCCAATGCTGCACCTCTCCGGGGTGCTGCGTACTCGAATGAATCAGCCACTGCCCCATTTCCTGCGGCTGCGCGTAGGCCACTTGACCTTCGAGATAAAAGTGCTCTTGGCCTCCGACGCTGAAACTACCGTTGAGGCGATGCGGCGCGGCGCGCAATGCTTGCGTTGCATCGCCGCGGGAGACGTGAACAGGGGGCAGTACGAAATGGTTTTTTTCTAGGGCTTCTTGCGTGCTCAAAATGGCGGGCAAGGGCTCGATATCGGCTTTCACCAAACGCGCGGCACGGCGAGCGGTCATCACGTCATCGGCCACGATGAGCGCCATGACGTTACCCACATGCTGAACGGTTTCACTCGCAAAAATCGGTTCGTCGTGGCCAAACGCGGCAAGGATCGGATCGCCTGGGATGTCTTTCGCTGTGACAATACCGACGACACCGGGCACTTTGAGGGCGGCACTGAAATCGAGCCCCCGAACGCGGCCATGCGCGATGCGCGACATCACCGGTGCGGCGTGCAGCGTGCCTTGCAGCTCAGGGATGTCGTCCACATAACGCACGGCACCTTGCACTTGCGCGCGGGCACTCTCGTGAGCGACGCTGGTGCCGGCAGAGGAGGCGATCAAGGGCAGTTTTTCCGGCGCATTCATACCAGTACCTCGTGCAGACTTGCCCATGACTCCAGACTCACGAGCGTCTTGCCTCGCCATTCACTGGCAAAGCGGTCCATCAATGCACCAAGCACTTCGTGGCGGTAGGCGCTGCTGGCGCGCATGTCTGAGATGGGTTGGAATTCAGCGTGCAAACTGGTTTTCAAGGCATCAAACAGGCCACTAGCCGTTGAAGAATCTGCGCAGAGTGCTTCTGTTTTTATAGCGCGAACGGGTGTGGCGGCGACGCCGCCCACACCGATGCTTAAGAGCTTGAGCGCATCGCCGTCACGCTGCGCAGAGATCGCAAGGCAGACAGCAGAAATATCATCGTCATAGCGCTTGGAGATTTTGTACACCCGACTGAATTCGGACGCGGTCGGCAGGGGCACTTTGATCCAAGCGAGCACTTCATCGGCTGCTATCACGTTTTTGCGATAACCGGTGTAGAGCTGCTCCAAAGGCAATTCGCGATGGCCTCGCACGCTCATGAGTACGACATTGGCTTTCAATGCAATCAAAAGAGGCATCGAATCGCCAATCGGCGATCCGTTGGCCACGTTGCCGCCGAGTGTGCCGCTGTTGCGCACTGGCAAGCCGGCAAAGCGTTCTGCAAACGCGCGAAGTTGCGGGCGGTCTTGCACCAAAGCGGCATAGGCTTCATGCAGCGAGACCGCAGCGCCGATGGCAATGTGATGCGGATAACGCTCCAGGCGGCGCAGCTCGGCCACGCGCGTCACGTCCAGCACTTGCGCAAACTGCTGATGGCCTTTGTTGACCCACAGGCCAACATCGGTGCAACCGGCCACGATCTGCGCATCAGGGTGTGCGCAGCGCAAATCAAGCAGCTCTTGCAAAGAAGTGGGCAGCAAATACCCGCCCGACACAGGTTTTTGAGCGATTCCTAAGGTTTTTCGGACTATTTGCCGGCGTATTTCCTGCGTAGTATGCTCACTTTTTGATAGTGATTGCATCTGAACAGCGGCATCCAAAATTGGCCGGTATCCTGTGCAGCGGCACAGATTACCCGACAGTGCCACCTGCGCTGCGCTGCGATCCACCGTTTGCCCCGTAGCACATGCGTTCTCATGCAGCGCAAACATGCTCATGACAAAGCCCGGTGTGCAAAAGCCGCATTGTGAGCCGTGGCACTCAACAAGAGCCTCCTGCGCGGGATGAAGCTCGCCATCAGACGACAAGTCTTCCACCGTCGTCAACTCAAGCCCCTCAATCGAATGCGCAAAGCGAATGCAGCTGTTGACCGCCTTGCGCTCGGTAGAACCGGGCTCGCGCAAGGTGACGACGCACGCTCCGCAATCGCCCTCATTGCAGCCTTCTTTCGTGCCACACAGATGCAGGTCTTCCCTGATCAGCTGCAACAGGGTGCGCGTGGGTGGTACATTCTGTATTTCGCGGAGCTTGCCCCGGTGCAAGAATCGAAGTGGTTTGATATCCATATCGTCGTAAGCTTAGGCATTTGCATCCGGCAGACTATACAAAGCGGCGTATTAGACCTACATCCTCCATCGTATGCAAAACAGCGCCTTGTTGGACAAGATAGACCTTCATCTCATCAAGGTCTTGCATACCGTGCTTACCGAACGATCCGTTTCTCGTGCCGCAACTCGGCTGGGCATGTACCAGCCCGCAGTCAGTGCCGCGCTTAAACGCCTGCGCGATCTGTCCGGAGACCCCCTTTTGGTGCGCTCGGGTGCTGGCATGGTGCCCACCGATGCGGGTCTGCGCATGATCGAGCCTTCGGCGCACATTCTTCGTGCGGCCGAGGTGATGTTTTCCGATGCGCGTGGCTTTGATCCCAAAACCGCACAGGCGAGTTTTCGCATTGCGGCCAGCGATTACCTCGATCCTTTGTTTCTTCCGCAGCTTGTGTCTCGTATCAAGGCGCAGGCGCCGATGTCGCGTATCGACATCCAGCCGCTGTCGGGCGCGGCCGATTATCGCCAACGCTTGGCGCAAGGTGAATGCGATATCGTCATAGGCAACTGGCCCAGCCCGCCGGATGATCTTCACATGGGTAAACTCTTTTCCGACGAAGTCGTTTGCTTGGTGGGCGTCCAGCATCCGGCCTTGCGTCGCAAATGGGATCAAGCCAGTTGGCTGGCGGCTGAACACATTGCGCCCACCCCCACCCATCCCGGTGCCAAAGGCGTGATCGATGATCATTTGGCCAGCTTGGGGTTGTCGCGCAATATCGTCGCGCGCTGCCCACACTTTGGCTTGATTCCGAGCATGGTGGCATCGACTTTGCTAGTACTCACCACCGGTCGGCAGTATTGCGAACGATACACCTCCCATTTACCCGTCAAAGTTTTGCCCTGTCCGATTACTTTTCCGCCCATGATGTACTACCAGCTTTGGCATGAACGCTCACACGCCTCGGTGCAGGCGCGCTGGTTGCGCGAGCTGGTCAAAGGCACGGCTTCGGCTCTGACACAAGGTCATGCCTCAACAATCAGGTCGGCCGCATGACCCATCATCGTCTGCAACTGGACGGCATCACCAAAGCCTATCCGGCCGTCGTGGCCAATGACGGCGTGAGCTTGAAGGTGATGCCTGGCGAGATTCATGCGGTACTGGGTGAAAACGGGGCGGGCAAATCCACCTTGATGAAGATCATCTATGGCTCGGTGCAAGCGGATGCCGGAATCGTGCAATTCGATGGGCGGGAGGTGCGCATTCGCAATCCGCAAGAGGCCCGCGCCTTGGGCATTGCGATGGTGTTTCAACACTTCAGCTTGTTTGAAACCCTCACGGTCGCAGAAAACGTGCTGCTCGGCTTGGATGCAACGCACAAGTTAGCGCAGGTCACGCAGGCCATCATTGCCAAAGCAAGCGAGTATGGCTTGCCAATTGATCCCTTGCGCCCGGTGCACACCTTAAGCGTTGGTGAACGCCAGCGCGTCGAAATCATTCGCGCCTTGCTGACCAACCCCAAGCTTCTGATTTTGGATGAGCCCACTTCCGTGCTCACGCCACAGGCCGTCGAAAAGCTGTTCGAAACCCTGCGCCTGCTCAAAAGCCAAGGCTGCAGTATTTTGTATATCTCGCACAAGCTCCATGAGATTCGGGCGCTGTGTGATACCTGTACGGTGATGCGCGGTGGCAAGGTCGTCGCAACCTGCACCCCGGCGCAGGAGAGCAATGCCAGTCTCTCGCGCATGATGATTGGCGCTGAGCCTGCGCAATTGATCAGCCGCGCTACCCAAGCGGGCGAGCCGGTATTGCAGCTCAAGGCCTTGAGCTTACCGATGGGTGATGCATTTGGTGTGGATTTAGATGGCGTCAATCTCACGGTGCATGCCGGTGAAATCCTTGGCATTGCCGGCGTGTCGGGCAATGGCCAAAAAGAGCTGATGGCGGCCGTCAGCGGCGAGGATTTTCGGGTGCCATCGCAAGCGATTGAGATCAGTGGGCAAGCCGTGGGCAGCTTATCCCCAGGGCAACGCCGGGCTTTGGGCATGCATTTCGTACCGGAAGAGCGCTTAGGGCGCGGCGCTGTGCCGGTCATGAGTCTGGCGCAAAACCTATTGCTCACGCGCAGCGAGGCGATCTCCAAAAGGGGCTGGATATCGCCCGCGGCGCTGCGCCGCCATGCGCAGGCCATCATCAAGCGCTTCAACGTGAAGGCCGCAGGCCCAGATGCCGCTGCGCGTAGCTTGTCTGGCGGCAATCTCCAGAAATTCATCGTTGGCCGAGAAATTGAAGTCAAGCCCAAGCTACTTGTGGTTTCCCAGCCCACCTGGGGCGTGGATGTCGGCGCGGCCGCGCAAATTCATACCGAGATTCTTGCGCTGCGGGATGCCGGCTGCGCGATCTTGGTGGTCAGCGAAGAGCTGGATGAATTGTTGGCGCTGTCGGACCGTTTGCACGTGATCGCCAAGGGCGCGCTGTCGCCCAGCATCGCGCGGGCCGACGCTAGCGTCGCCTTGATCGGGCAGTGGATGAGTGGTTTGTGGAATGTTCAGGAGGATGCCCATGCTGCGGCTTGAAGCGCGCGCCGAAGTCTCCAAGGCATGGATGTATGGTTCGCCATTTTTGGCGCTGCTCGTCACCATCGTGGTTGCGGGCCTGTTGTTCGTGATGCTCGGGAAAGATCCGGTGCGCGGCCTGTCGATCTTTTTGATTGAACCTTGGGCGAATTGGCGGGGTGCAAGCGAAATCGCGCTCAAATCTATCCCGCTCGTGCTGTGCGCGTTGGGGCTGGCGCTGTGTTATCGCAGCAATATTTGGAACATTGGTGCGGAGGGCCAGCTGTTGATGGGCGCGGTCTTCGCGGGCGGCTTGGCCATGTGGGCCACAGAAGCCAAGCAAAGCTTCTCGCCTTGGGTGTTCATGTGGTTGGGCATGGCGGCAGGCGCGGTGGGCGGCGCTTTCTGGGCCGGCATCGTGGCATTTTTGAAAGATAAATTCAATGCCAATGAAATCCTGGTGAGCTTGATGCTCGTCTACGTGGCAAACTTGCTGTTGAGCTACCTCGTGTTTGGCCCTTGGAAAGATCCGCAAGGCTTCAATTTCCCGCAAACCGTCACCTTTGACGATGGCACCTTGCTGCCGCGCATGTTCACGGGCTTTCGCTTGCACTGGGGTTTCGTGATTGTGCTGATCGCTGCCGTGGTGATGACGGTGTTCTTGTTCCGCACCTTCAAAGGCTATCAATTGCAGGTGGGTGGCTTGGCCCCAGCGGCGGCTCGGTATGCGGGCTTTTCCAGCCGCAGCGCGCTCTGGACTGTCTTGCTCACATCTGGTGCGCTCGCGGGCGTTGCCGGCGGTATGGAGGCGCTGGGGCCGCTGGCGCAGCTTACGCCGCATGTTTCAGTAGGCTATGGCTTCACGGCGATCATCGTTGCTTTCATTGGACGATTGCATCCGGTG
>JANPAK010000497.1:0-6612 GCA_031429925.1 Variovorax sp. | reverse complement strand
TGTTTGAACCTTTCAAAATTCCTACCGGCTCAATGATCCCCACGCTCTGGGTCGGCGACTTGATCCTAGTGAATAAATTTACCTACGGCGTGCGACTACCAGTCATTAACAAGAAGATGATTGAGATGAATTCTCCGGCGCGTGGTGACGTGATGGTGTTCCGCTACCCGCCCAACCCCAACATTGATTACATCAAGCGCGTCGTGGGCGTTCCCGGTGATCAGGTCAGCTACATCAACAAAGAGTTGCGCATTAACGGCGAACTCGTGAAGCGCGTCACGTTGCCTGAGTTTTTTGACGAAACGCAGACCACATACATCCCGCAGTTTGAAGAAATGCTGCCCGGTCGGGTTAAGCCGCATAAGTTGTTGATTTATCCCAACGGAGCGATGGGAAACACGCCACTCATGAAATTCCCGTACATCGAAAACTGCAACTACAGCCTTGAAGGCGTCAGCTGCAAAGTACCTGCAGGGCATTTCTTTGTGATGGGTGACAATCGTGACAATTCGCAAGATTCACGTTATTGGGGTTTTGTGCCTGAGCAAAACATCGTGGGCAAAGCCTTTTATGTTTGGATGAATTTTGGTAACCTAGGCAGGATTGGTTCGTTTGATTAAATTTTGAGATGGCAGGGCAAGATATGAAACTTCAACAACGTGGCGTGTCGCTGATCGGAATGCTTTTTGTGGGTGTCGTGCTGGCCTTCACGGGTGTGATCGGTGCGCAGGTGTTTCCAACCGTCTTGGAGTACCAAGCGATCCTGAAAGCGACCAACAAAGTTGCGGCTCAAGGGGGCACCGTCCCAGAGATGCGTGCCAGTTTTGACAAAGCTCAAAACGTTGACGACTTTAAGGCCATCATGGGCAAGGATCTTGACATCACCAAGAACGGCGACAAGGTGGTCATCAACTTTGCTTACACCAAAGAAATCCATATCGGCGGACCCGCCTATTTACTCCTGAAGTACGCTGGAAGCAACAGCAAGTGATAGTCGGCGTGGGTTTTGTGGGCGCTGCCCATGTCTGAGGGTTTGGAGCAACTGCAGCGCCGTCTGCAGCATATTTTTAGCAAGCAAGCGTTGCTGACCCAAGCGCTCACGCACCGCAGTTATAGCGCTGATCACAATGAGCGACTCGAATTTCTCGGTGACTCTGTGCTCAATCTAGCCGTGTCAGGCTTGCTGTATCAAGCCTTAGGCACGTTGCAGGAAGGCGAACTCTCACGGGTGCGCGCCAACTTGGTCAAGCAAGACACGCTGCACAAGATCGCCATTGATCTCCATTTGGGCAATCTCATCCGCCTTGGCGAGGGTGAGCTGCGATCCGGCGGGAGCAAGCGGCCATCGATTTTGGCCGATGCGGTGGAAGCACTGATTGGAGCAGTGTATTTGGATGCTGGCTTCAATCAGGCGGCAAGCTTGGTGCATCGCTTGTTTGACAAAGTGCAGATCAATCCAGACATGCCGGCTGTGGCCAAAGACGCTAAAACGGAGCTCCAAGAATGGCTGCAAGGGCGCAAAATGAAGCTGCCTCAGTATGAAGTCATGAGCATCACCGGTGCAGCGCATCGGCAAACCTTTGAGGTGCAATGCGCCATTGGCGAATTGCAAAATGAGGTCCGCGGCTTTGGCAGCTCGCGCCGCGCTGCCGAGCAAGAGGCCGCTGCGGCCATGCTCAAGCTGCTGGCCAAGCCTGTTTGATGCACTTTGTGACTGCTATTTTTTAGATAGCAACTTGCGCAGCATATACGACGGCTCAGCCGAAGAAACCATGAAAAAAACCAAACCCGATGCCGTGCAGACCGATCAAGTGCTCGATGCCTTCTTCAGCAAATCTGCTGCCTCCGAAGCTGCGCCTGCAGAGCCCGTTGCCGCGCAGCGCTGCGGCATGATTGCCATCGTCGGCAAACCCAACGTGGGCAAAAGCACCTTGCTCAATGCGTTGGTCGGCCAAAAAGTCAGCATCACCTCGCGCAAAGCGCAAACTACCCGCCACCGCATCTTGGGCATCCGCACGCAGGGCGCAGCACAATTCGTGTTTGCGGATACGCCTGGCTTTCAAACGCGCCACGGCACGGCGCTCAATCGTTCGCTGAATAAAACCGTTACTGGCGCTGTGAGCGGCGTAGATTTGATCTTGCTCGTCGTCGAAGCAGGACGCTTGTCGGGCGCAGATGCCAAGGTGCTTTCGCTCTTGGGCAAGCAAGCCAAGGGTGTGCCTGTGATTTTGGTGGCCAATAAGCTCGATACGGTGAATCGCCGCGCTGACATTGCGCCTTGGCTACAAGACGTGCACGCCAAAGGCATGGGCGCGATCACCGAGAAAGAAACCGAGCCTGAAGGGCAAGAGGCCGAAGAAGGCGCACCAAGCGATGCCACCGACATAGCTGAGCTGCAAACCTTGCAGTTTGCCGACATCTTCCCCATGAGCGCCAAGCAAAAGAAAGACATTGAGCGCCTGCTCACGGTCTGCGAGAAGTATCTGCCTGAGCAGCCTTGGATTTACACGCAAGAAGAAGTCACCGACAAATCCGAGCGTTTCATGGCCGCCGAAGTCGTGCGCGAAAAGCTGTTTCGCTTCACAGGCGATGAGCTGCCTTACACCAGCACAGTGGTGATCGATCAGTTCAAAGAAGAGCCCGGCAAAACAGTGGGCCGCTTCGTCAAAATCGCCGCCACCATCGTGGTCGAGCGCGACTCTCACAAAGCCATGGTCATCGGCGCAGGCGGCGAAGGCCTCAAGCGAATGGGCACCGAAGCCCGCCAAGAGCTCGAGCGCCTGATGGATGCCAAAGTGTTTTTGCAGCTTTGGGTCAAGGTGCAAGGCGGTTGGGCGGACAACGCGGAGCGAGTCAAGAGTTTCGGCTACGAATGAAGCGCATTGCCCACGAGCCCGCGTTTGTGCTGCATCGCTACGACTGGAGCGAGAGCAGCTTGATTTTGGAAGTGCTCACGCGGCATCATGGGCGGGTGGCGATGGTGGCGAAGGGGGTGAAGCGGCCGAGTTCACAGTTTCGGGCGATTTTGCTGCCGTTGCAGCTGCTCTCGATCAATTATTCGGGGGATGCGGAGGTGCATACGCTCAAGGGGGCGGAGTGGCAAGGAGGCCTCACGATGCCTTCTGGTGATGCACTGCTCTCGGGTTATTACCTCAATGAATTGATGATGAAGCTGCTGGCGCGAGACGATCCGCATGAGCTGCTGTTTGATGCCTATGCGCAGGCCACCACCTGGCTGCGGGATGCCAAGCTGCTGGATGTGAGCTTGCGGGCGTTTGAGCTGGTGCTGCTGCGGGAGATTGGTTTGCTGCCCTCGCTAGATGCGGACAGCTTTTCCTCCGAGGCGCTGCAAGAGGATGTGTTGTATAGCTTGGTGCCTGAAGTGGGGCTACGGGAAGCGACCGGCGCTGCTTCGCAGGAGGCGGCGTTAAGCAGCAAGGCTTGGCGCAGTCTGCAAGCTGCGCTGGATCAACGTGCGGCGATATTTCCCGCGCGGGAGGCTGTCCTGGGCATGAGCGGCGCAGATAAATCCGCACTCAAGCAATTACTGCGCAGCTTGCTAAACTACCACGCAGGCAGTCAAGGTTTTCGCACACGTCAGCTGATGATGGATGCGCAGGCCTTGGCTTGATCGAGGTGCTATTGAATAAATAGCATTCTGCGCATGTTTTACAAAGGCTAGAGGGCTCATTTCATGGAAAAGCTAGCTCATACGCTGCTGTCAGTCAACGTCAATAAGGTTGCCTTGGTGCGCAATACACGACATGTGGGCTACCCCAGCGTGACGCGCGCGGCTGAGCTGTGCTTGAAAGCGGGCGCTGCGGGCATCACCGTTCACCCTCGGCCAGACGAACGGCATGTTCGGAAAAGCGATGTATTTGAGATCGCAGAGCTGATGCGCCTGTGGCCGGGGCGCGAATACAACATCGAAGGCAATCCGTTTCATAATCTCATGGACTTCATTCGTGCGGTCAAGCCGCATCAAGCCACCTTCGTCCCAGACAGCGAAGGGCAAAGCACTTCTGATCACGGCTGGAGTTTTCCGCAAGATGCGCAGCGCCTCAAGCCTTTGATCGATGAATGCCACGCGCTCGGGGTGCGCGTGAGCTTGTTTATGGATCCGGTGCCCGAGCTGATGGCGGCCTGCAAAGCGATTGGCGCAGACCGCGTGGAGCTTTATACCGAGACTTGGGCAAGTGCGTTTGGTGCGTCTTCAGAGACTCAAGTGCTTGCGCAATTCAAAGCCACGGCAGAGGCTGCGCGCGATGCGGGCATGGGTGTGAATGCAGGGCATGATTTGACGCAGGCTAACCTCACGCCTTTCATCGCCGCCATGCCTTTCATTGCCGAAGTGTCGATCGGCCATGCCTTCGTGTCGGATGCGTTGGAAAATGGCTATGCAGATACCGTGCGTGCCTTCCGATCAAGCATCGAAAGAGCTTACGTGTGATCTACGGCATCGGCACAGACATTTGCGATATTCGCCGCATTCATGCCAGCTTGGACAAGCACGGCGAGCGCTTTGCGAAGAAGATTTTGAGCGATGCTGAGCTCATCACTTGGAAGCAGCGCAGCGCACGCTGGCCCGAACGCGGCATCCGTTATCTGGCCACGCGCTTCTCCGCCAAAGAGGCGTTTTCAAAAGCCATCGGCCTCGGCATGCGCATGCCCATGACCTGGCGCCTGTGCGAGATCGCTAAACTCCCCTCCGGCGAGCCGCGCATTGTGCTGCATGGCGGCTTGAAAGAATGGTTTGAAGCGCGAGGCTTGAAGGCGCACATTACAGTCACCGACGAAACCGATTACGCAGCGTCGTTTTGTGTGGTGGAGCGGGTTTAGCGCTTGTGCTAAGTCTGTGCGCAACAAAGGGCAATAGGCGCCTCAAGAAATGCAGAAAATTCAGCTTCAGACCATATAAAATATGCGCACAGTGCTATTAAATTCATAGAGAAACCATGACCCAACACGCCCCTATCATCCTTGACGTTGCTGGTCTGACCCTGTCAAAAGTCGACAAAAAACGCTTGTCGAACCCGCTGGCGGGCGGGGTGATTTTGTTTGCTCGAAATTGGCAAAACCGCAATCAACTCACGCAGCTTTGCGCTGATATCAAGGCGGTACGCGGTGACTTGCTGATTTTGGTCGATCATGAAGGTGGGCGAGTGCAGCGCTTCAAGACCGATGGCTTCACCCATCTGCCGCCGATGCGCCGTTTGGGTGAGCTGTGGATGAAAGACGCACTGGCAGCCACCCACGCTGCCACGGCCTGCGGCTACATTTTGGCCGCCGAGCTGCGCGCCTGCGGTGTGGACATGAGTTTCACGCCGGTGCTCGATCTGGATTTCGGTGAAAGCGGCGTGATCGGTGACCGGGCTTTTGCCCGCGATCCGCGCGTGGCTACGATGCTGGCCAAGAGTTTGATGCATGGCTTGCTGCTGGCGGGCATGAGCAGTTGCGGCAAACATTTTCCGGGGCACGGGTTCGTGAAGGCCGATTCGCACACCGAAATTCCCGTGGACAAGCGCAGCTTAAAAGCCATTTTGGCTGACGACGCCGCACCCTACCGCTGGCTGGCTACAGGCATGCAATCGGTCATGCCCGCGCATGTGATATATCCCAAGGTAGACAGCCGCCCAGCTGGCTTCTCGCAACGTTGGCTGCAGGAGATTTTGCGCAATGAATTTGGCTTCACGGGTGCGATTTTCAGTGACGATCTTTCGATGGAAGGCGCGCGACTGATTGATGGCCAGCGCGTGAGCTACACGCAAGCGGCCATCGTGGCGCTGAATGCCGGGTGCGACATGGTTCTGCTGTGCAATCAAAGCGTGGGCGACGAGGGCAGGGCAGTGGATGAGCTGCTCGATGGCTTGGCTACTGCCCAAACGAAGCGCCAATTCCAGCCGAGTGAAATGAGCGAGCAACGTCGCTTAAATCTTCTGCCGCAAACCGTACCTATCCCATGGGATGAGCTGATGGTGTCGCAGGCTTATATGCAAGCGCTGCAGCAAGTGCCATAAGGCACTCCGCGATTACTTTTTCTTAATCGGATCAAGCGTGATCGCCAAGCCATTGGGCGCGATCTTGAACGCACCGGGTTTGTAGCCCCAGCCTTTGGCGGCTTCCATGTCTTTGTCGCTGACTTTGTAGAGCACTTGCTCTGCCAGCAGTTTTTGCGCAAGTGCAGCGCCAAGCCGGGAGATCGGGCGCTCCATCAACTCAGGCGCGCCATCCACGCTTAGCTTGCCGACTTTCACATCCGTCATGCGCACGGAATTGTCGCTGGGCTCAAAACGCAAGCCATAACTCAAATCGATGCCACCTTTGTATTCGCGCTTGGTCAGCAAGCCAACGATGCCGCTGCCGACCACATTCAAATCGAGCGAGGTATTGATGCGATTGCTAGTGGCATCAAAACTGATCTTGGGTGAGCTCACGCCCACATCAAGCACGTCGAGCATCTTGCTGTTGAAGGGAAATTGAGCACTCACGAGCTGCATCAAGCGATCTTGGGAGATGCTGATGGTTTTGGATTGTGGGCGCGGCGTAGCGCAGCCGATCAGGCTGGTAGTGATCACGGTGAACACTATGGTGAAGAGGGTGCGGCGCATAGGA
>JANPAK010000496.1:0-2497 GCA_031429925.1 Variovorax sp. | reverse complement strand
TTGACGATCTTGCCCGCCACCCGAAAGCCCAAACGCGATTCCACACGCGCTCGCACCTCGCCCGAGTATTCGGCACCAGCTTGTAGGCCGCTGGCCCCCACTTGCACCAGCTTCACAGACCGTATTGGCTCGGGGGCGGGGGCTGGCTTGGAACAACCAGCAAGCAAGGCTAAAGCCACGAGACTGGTGACGATCGCTACGTTTTTAGTAGCGCCTTGCGCTGATTCCATGCCGAGGATGCGGGGATTTTTCATAAATGGATCACACTGAAAGAAGCTGATTTTGGGCGATGCAGGGCTTGCCGCTCAATCAGGTTTAGTAAATTATTAATGACTGACTGGTTAGTAATCTATCTCATTCTCAAACGCTTGTCAATAAGCTTCGGGCCGCGCCAGCGAGCCGGGGAAAAGCCGTCAAGCCCTGGGGGGATCGCTCTCAGCCACCACCCTTGCACTGCGCGAGAAGCTCAAATAGGCGCTCGTCCAATCGGCTAACACCCGAAAGCGGTTGCGAAAACCAATCAGAAAGTAAATGTGGGCAAAAAGCCAAAAGAGCCAAGCGAGCTTGCCAGAGAAGCGCAGAGCGCCCAGGGGTGTGGCAAGGTCAACGACAGCGGCATTGCGGCCGATCGTGGCGAGATTGCCGAAGTCTATGTAGCGAAATTTTTGGGTGGGCTGGCCACCGATGCGCCGCAAGACGTTGGCCGCAGCGCACTGCCCCATCTGCTTGGCCGCGGGCGACACGCCTGGCACGGGCAGCTGTTGGCCGCGCACCTCACGCATCAGGCTAGCCATATCGCCGATCACGCTGATATGAGGCGCATTAGGCAAACTCAAATCGGGTAGCACCTTCACCCGCCCTGCGCGATCGAGCTGCGCGCCGGTGGCCTCGGCCACTGATTTACCCAGGGGAGAAGCCGCTACCCCGGCAGCCCAGACCACCGTTTTGCTATGTATTTCATAGCATTTTGCGCTTGTTTTATAAAGGATAGAGGCTGATTTCTCTTGAGAATCGGCTGAAACAGCGGCATCCATGCGTATACCGTCTGCGTCGATGTGGGTGACCTTCATATTCAGACGCACATCAACGCCCAACACGGTGAGTTGGTGCAAAGCCTTGTGGCTTAAGCTGGGCGGCATGGCTTGCAGCACGCGATCGCTGCCTTCCACCAGAATAATCTTCGCACTGGCGGGGTTGATTCGCCGAAACTCACCGGGCAGCGTGTGCCTTGCAATTTCAGCGAGCGTGCCGGCCATTTCGACGCCCGTGGGTCCGGCTCCGATAACGATGAAGGTAAGCCATGCATCACGCAGCGCGGCATCGTCCTGCGCTTCTGCCGCTTCAAACGCCATCAAGATCTGCCTGCGAATCACAAAAGCGTCTTGCAGGGTTTTGAGGCCGGGTGCATGCGCCTCCCATTCATCGTTGCCGAAGTAGCTGTGGCTCGCCCCAGCGGCGACGATCAAATGATCAAAGCTGACTCTGTGCTGCTCTGGACTACCTGGCTGCACGAACACCAGATGTTTGTCTGCGGCGTCGATCGATTGGACGTCGCCGAGCAAGGTGGTGACGTTCTCTTGGGATCGAAACAACTGCCGAATCGGCGCAGAAATCAGCGGCGTTGCGAGGCCTGCAGTTGCGACCTGGTAAAGCAGTGGCTGAAACAAGTGGTGATTGGTACGGTCAATCAAAGTGACATTGACCGGTTTGCCTCTGAACGCCTTAGCGGCCTCGAGGCCACCGAAGCCGCAACCAATGATGACGATGTGCGGCACCACTATTGTTTGATCTGCCATGTGCATATGATAAGGGTTAACCCTGATCTATGCAAGTCTCACCTGAGCTTCAGCGGCTTCGCCCACCACCGCCGCTGCGGCCACGACCGCGATTTCCGCCGCCGCCTCCGCCTCCACCTCCGCCTCCGCCTCCACCAAAGCTGCCTCCGCCGCCTCGGCGATTGCCACCACCACCACCGCCAGTGCCGCCACCAAAGCCGCCTCCTCCACTACCTTGCTTGCGGAATCCGTCCTGCGTGATGTAGCCAAAGGAAGTTTTAGTTGGGTCAATATTCGCAGGGGGCGCATCATCCGAATACACTCGCCCGCCACCGCCGCCGCCAAAGCTGTTGCCGCTCGTGCCGCTATTGCCACGCCCGCGCTTCTTGGCTTGCATGAAGCCGCTTTCGTGGCTGATGCCAGATTGATTGAAGTCATCTTCCTCTTCATGCCCGCCCTGATGAGGGCGTTGATCAGGCGCGGCTGCATTGCGGTCGGGCTGGCGCTCGTACGAACGCTCAGGGCGACGGCCATCTTGGCGTTGACGACCATCGCCGCGTGGCGGTCGGTCTTGCCCACCCGGTGCACGAGCCGGCGCACCGTCGGGCCGTTGTGCCTCAAAGCGAGCCCCTTGCGCCCCTGCACCTAGAGCAGCGCCGGATTGATCTGGACCGTCGTCCGGTCGGCCAAAGCGATCGTTTCCGCGACCGCGACGAACGAAC
>JANPAK010000495.1:0-2288 GCA_031429925.1 Variovorax sp. | reverse complement strand
CTTTTCGCCACCGATCTTCGTCAATGGATCGGTGAACAGGGCGTGTCGCGCCCAAACTTTGAATTCGATGCTGTTGCGCTGGCTGTCAGGCATTCAGGGACTCCATCAGAGAAACGGGCTCGGTGGACAGCCCAAACTTCGGGCTGTAGTAGCGAGAGTTCAGGCAGAGGATGCGGAGCTTGCCTTCTTCGGCAGTGTGCAAAGCGTTCGCCGCCTGCAGCCGTTCCAAGATGTGTGGGAATACGTTGACCGTGTACTGCTGTGCCCGGCGCAACAGGCCGAAGTCGGCGTCGAGCTTGAACGCAGCGTGCAAGTCAGCGATCAAGGCTTTGCCTTCTTCGCCGTAGGGCACCACCACTCCCTGGGTCGGTGCATCGATGGTCTCGAACAAGTTCGCAGCGGTCATGAATGCCTGCCGAAGAAATATGTCAGGCTTCTGCTTGTGTTGTTTGCCAAATTCCGAAGAGGCTTGGTCATTTGGCCCGAGCAGGTTCAGTAAGTTGTCCTCGCGGCCGATCTGCTTTTCACCGACGGGGTAGGCCATCATGTCCGCGCGCTTGAAGAAGAAGTACGTGTAGTAGTCTCGTAACGCTTGTGGGCTGACCAGGCTATGGCTGTAGCGTGAAGGGTCGTGCTTGAAATCGTCCAAGATACGCTGTGCCACTTCGCGGCCAATCTGGATATCGGTCAGCCTCTCCACGTTTTCGTCAACTGGGGTTACCACGTGCACGACACCGGTCACGGAGCGCCCATTCCGGTTGCAGCGGCCTGCGGCCTGCGCAATGGAGTCGAGGCCTGCGAGTGATCGGATCACGGCACCAAAGTCAACATCAACGCCGGCTTCAATCAGCTGAGTGCTGACGCACAGCACTGGCAAATTCAAAGCTAGACGGCCGATGACTGTGCCGCAGTCGGGAGTCTGCTTTCTGCCCAGTACGGCCTTGCGGTGCGCAGGGCACATGTCGGTACTCAGGTGGAAGACGGTCTCGGCGTTGAGTCGTTCAAGGCAACGCTTGAAAACCTGTTTGGCGGCGTCTTTGGTGTTCACGATCACTAGGCAACTGCCCGCCCGAGCCAGCTCACTGATCGCAAGCGCAGCGATTTCGTCGTAGGTCCAGCCGCCTGCTTTGCGGCCATCACGAACGTCTACTCGCTTCAACGCGTCGAATAGCTGTGGCACGTCGAAGATGAGCTCGTGCCCGGGTTTCAAACGGATCGCTCCCTTGTCCTTCGCCACTTCATGCAGCAGTGGCTGGGTGGCGGTGCACAACAGCACTGTGGTGTTGCACTGCTCAGTAAGGAAGTTGATGGCGTTGTTAAAAAGGTGCACACACTTGATCGGGAGGGTTTGAATTTCGTCGAACACGAGCACTGCGTTGGCCAATTGGTGCATGCGGCGAGCAGCCCGGGTGCCGCCCCCGAATAACGTTTCCAGAAACTGCACCATGGTGGTGTAGACCACCGGTGCATCCCAGCTCTCGGTCAACACTTCAGACAAGAGTTTCTCTTGCCAGGTTTGCTGTTTCGGGGTCAGGCTGCCGTGGTGCTCCAGCACGACTTTCCCTTTGTCCTGTGGCGCCTCTTTTGGCTCCAGGATGTCGCGGACATCGCGAGCATTCTGGTCAATGATCGACGTGAACGGGATGACGTAAATCACCCTGTCAAGCTTTCGTTGCTGTGCGTGGTGGAGCGCAAATCGAAGGCTGGCCAAGGTCTTGCCGCCGCCTGTCGGCACGGTTAGTGTGTAGACACCGCCGCTGCGTTGTGCTGCAGCAAGACACTGGGCCGATATTTGGTTGCGCAGGTCGTCGATGGGATGGCATGGTTTGAAGGCCTGCAGGTGCGTTTCAAGGCGAGCCAGCAAGCTGGACCAAGGAACGTAGTCCCCCAGCGGGCGGAAGCGGCGGCTGCGCTTGTGCTCGAAGTCAGCGCTGTCGATCCGGTCTGCATCGATCAGACAACTGAAGAGCAATCGCACCGCCAAACCGAACTGCTGGTGAGTAAGCTTGGCGGAGGCGACCGAGTTGTGTTGTCCGATGCGTTCAAGCAGCGCGATGAATCCCGTGCATATCGTGGGGTTAGAAAGGAGTTCATCGCAACGTGCAATGAGCTTCTTGTCTGCAACGCGCAGAACTTCATCCAGATGTGTCTTGTCATCCACTTTGGACATTCGACGTGGAAAGGTGGCCTGCCCAAAGTTGCTGGCATCACCGCCAATGCAGTCGATCATCCCGGAGTGGTGCGAAGCAATGCACAACGCCAGAACTTGAGCGGCAACTCGCTCCTGC
>JANPAK010000494.1:0-5866 GCA_031429925.1 Variovorax sp. | reverse complement strand
TTGCCGCCAGCTCCAACGGCGATTTTGAATGCGTCAAGGCCATTGCCAGCGCGATCAAAGACTCCACGGTCTGCTCATTGGCTCGTGCTAACGATCGTGATATTTCGCAGGCCGCAGCAGCACTGAAGGGCGCTGAAAGAGCACGCATTCATACTTTCATCGCGACCAGCCCCTTGCACATGGAAAAGAAGCTGCGCATGACGCCCGATCAAGTTTTTGAGCAAGCCAAGCAATCGGTGCGTTTTGCGCGCAACTTGTGCGCGGACATTGAATTCAGCCCGGAAGACGGCTACCGCAGCGAGATGGATTTTCTCTGCCGCGTCTTGGAGGCTGTGATCAAAGAAGGCGCGACCACATTGAACATCCCCGATACCGTGGGCTACGCCATTCCTGAGCTGTACGGCGACTTCATCAAAACTTTGCGCGAGCGCGTACCCAACTCCGATAAAGCCGTATGGAGCGTCCATTGCCACAATGATTTGGGCATGGCCGTGGCCAATAGCTTAGCCGGCGTCAAAATCGGCGGTGCGCGCCAAGTCGAATGCACGATCAACGGCCTGGGCGAGCGCGCGGGCAATTGCAGCTTGGAAGAAGTAGTCATGGCCGTGAAAACGCGTAAAGACTATTTCAACCTCGTGATGGGCATAGACACCACGCAAATTTTGAGCGCCAGCAAAATGGTCAGCCAAACCACGGGCTTCGTTGTGCAGCCTAACAAAGCGGTGGTGGGGGCAAATGCCTTTGCCCATGCCAGCGGCATCCATCAAGACGGCGTGTTGAAAGCACGCGACACCTACGAAATCATGCGCGCAGAAGACGTGGGCTGGAGCGCCAACAAAATCGTCTTGGGCAAGCTCTCCGGCCGCAATGCTTTCAAGCAGCGCTTGCAAGACTTGGGTGTCATCCTCGAATCTGAAGGCGAGATGAATACTGCCTTTATGGCGTTCAAAGAGTTGGCTGACAAAAAATCAGAGATCTTTGATGAAGACATCTTGGCGCTCGTGAGCGATGAATCCGTCACGGCAGAGAAAGAGCATTTTGGTTTTGTGAGCCTGTCGCAGCGCTCTGAGACCGGTGAAAAGCCGCACGCCTGCGTGGTGATCACGGTCGGGGGCAAAGAAATTCGCGGAGAGTCTGACGGCAATGGGCCGGTAGACGCCTCGCTCAAGGCTATCGAAGCGCACGTCAAAAGCGGCGCGGAGATGGTGCTGTACTCAGTCAACGCCATAAGCGGGTCGACTGAGTCACAGGGCGAAGTGACGGTGCGGCTGCAAAACAGCGGCCGCATCGTCAACGGCGTCGGCGCAGACCCGGATATCGTGGTCGCGTCTGCCAAGGCTTATTTGAGCGCGCTCAACAAGCTGCAAAGCAAGGCAGAGCGGGTGGCTGCCCAAGGCTAGTTTGCCTGCCCGCGTGAGCCCATTAAGGTGCGCTACGGCCAACCATTCTGTACAACTCGCCTACAGGCACGATACGGCCATGCAACGGCAGGATCGTGTCCACTTTCAGCCCGAGGCGCTCAATATTGGCGATCAGGCTCAGGTGGTTGCCATTGGGTTTGGCCGGAGGCGCTGCGTTTGGTGCGCCGGGCGTGAAGGCATCGGCTTCGATCAGCATTTTTTCTTTCGGCAGATAGATCATGTTGAAGCCTTGTGCATGCACATTCGCCGTGATCGCATGCAGCTCCAAGGTGCGCTGGCCATCGTTCATCACGCGCTTGCCTTCATAGCCTTCGATTTTTGCGATGCGGCCAGATTTGGCAAGCAGGTCTGGCGAAATGGTATTGGGCGTGGCCATCACTTTTTGCCAAAAAGGGATTGCTGCTGCATTGGTGAGAAAGGTCGCGCCATCAGCCACCGCCGCGCGCAGGCCACCCGAATGGTCAAAATGGTGGTGCGAATTGATCACAAAGCGGATCGGTTTGCCGGGAATCACGCGCTTGACTTCAGCTAACACCGCCGCGGCGCGGCCATCGTAGAGCGGGCTTTCCATCAGCACCACATGATCACGCATCTCAATCGCCACGCTGTTGTGTGAGCCGCCGGCGATGAACCACACGCCATCCGCTGCCTTCTCGCTCACCGCGCGCTCCACTGGCACACGCACCAGCTCTGGCGTGACGATGCCCGACGGCGCATTGATTTGCACTTCCGACACCTGCAGATCCATCACCTGCGTGCCTTCTTGCATTTGGCGAATGCGCATGGGGAATTTGGCGCCACTGTTATCGCGGTAATCGCTGTAGTTCGTGACCACCACGCTTTCGCCCATCACAGGGTGAGATACACGCGATTCCACCCGCTCAATCAAGCCTTGCTCATTCACAAATGCGCGCGCTTGAAAGCGCCCCGGCTGGGTGAAACTCAACACGCTCAAGGCCTTGCCGCCTTCGCTCACGCTGCTGGCCGTGGCTTTGTTGCGCATGGCGGCTTTGAGCACGCCGTGCGGTGAGGTCCACAGATCGTGAATGCGGGCATCCAGTGCAACGGGAGAGGCGACTGGCGCGGGCCCAACCATATTCCAAGCCACTTCGCCCTGCACCATGGCAACGGCGCGTTGCTCGCCTTCGCCCATGAGGGGGATTGCACCACCGCCATTGGGCTCGGTGCGGCTGCGCGCAAATTCCTCGCGCATGGCTGCGGTGTCGTAGTCATACAAACGCGAGAAACTGCTATAGGCAATCTTGGGCCATTGGGTATTGGGCTGATAGGCCTGGCCGTAAACGGTGCCGGTGCCACTGGAGGCAAAACGCAGGGTTTTGACGGCATCGCCGCCCATGGCGGTGTTGGCCCGGTTCATGACGGCATTCGCGTCCATCGGCATAGTGACGCATGATGCAAGCCAAAGCGTCGATGCGCCTAAAGCTAGGGCCAACAGGGTTTGGCGGCGAACTTTCATAGTTGTCTCCTTGTATTGAAAGTCTTTGGACGATACAGGTGCTCAACGCAAAGTTCCATCAAAGCCGGAAAACCCTGAGAAACCTGAGGGTCTTCGATGGGCTTGCCTCAGGGTTTGTCGGGGGCGCTTTTCTCAAAGGCTCTTGTATCGTAGGCGGGCGCTACCTATTCCAACGGAGATTTTCATGATTCAGCCCCTTTTTCCCCGCCGCAAGCTTTTGGCTGCTGGCGGTTTGGCCGCCGCCTCGCTCGCTTTGCCCTCTGCTACCGCGCAGCAAGCCAAATGGCCGAACAAGCCGATTCGCATCGTGGTGGCATTTCCGCCCGGCGGCTTGACCGATGCCTACGCCCGCCTTTATGCCGAGCAGCTCACGGCCAAATTTGGCATCCAGGCGATCGTGGACAACAAGCCCGGCGCGGGCGCGATCATTGCCATTGATGCCGTGGCAAAGTCGCCACCCGATGGCTACACGCTGCTCATGACCACTTCTGGCACCGTCTGGCAAAACCGCGTGCTCTACAACAAGCTGCCGTACAACCTTGACAAAGATATTGTCCCCGTCGCCTTCTTCCCGTCTGGCCCGCTGATCGTGGGCGTGCCGGAAAAGCTGGGCGTGCGCACCTTCCGCGAACTGGTTGCGTATGCCAAACAAAACCCCACCAATATGGGTAGCTACGCACCGGGCGCCTATCCCAATATGGTGGTGGATCAAACCAATCGCAGCGAAGGCACCAAGATTCAAACCATCAACTACCGCGGCGAAGCGCCTATGTGGGTGGATTTGGCGGGCGGGCAGTTGCAAGTGGCCATTGGCAGCTATCAGTCCTTTGCCACCGTGCAGTCGCGCGGCGTGCGCGCCATTGGCGTCACCGGCTCATACCGTAGCCCCAAGCTGCCGGATGTGCCCACGCTCACGGAGCAGGGCGTCGAAGGCCGCTTGGTCACCCTAGAAGGCGGCCTGCCGCTCATGGCCCCCGCCGGCACGCCCGAGGCCGTGTTGCAGGCGCTTTCACAAGTGGTCGTGGAAGGCGCCAACACCCCTCGCGCCGCGCAACTGCGCGAGACCTTTTCGATTCCGAACAAGCCGAAGAATTTGAAAGACACGCGGGCCGATTGGGAGCGCGATGTTCCCGTGTGGATCAAGCTCGCGGTGGATTTGGGTGTGAAGCTGGATTGATTTTGGCGTATCGCCCGCCGCTTCGCGGTCTCGTTCAGCCCGCTCGGCTGCTACAGAATGGGTCTGAAAAGGCGAAGCCTTTCGCCGGTCTGGCGCTGCAAACCAAGCACAGAACACTACAAAAGATCAGGAGATCGTAGCTTGCGGAGCAGATCGCTACACAAAAAAGCCTCGGCTTTTTCAGACCCGTCGCGGAGCAGGTGATCGGGTCGTTTTAAGAAGCGAAGCTCGCTTTATAAACAAGTAAAAACGCCCCCGTGAAACACAGGTGACAGCTTGCCGTAAAAGGGGGTTATGCTGAACGGTTTTCTGCGTAAAATACACAAATAGAACGATCGTGCTTTTGTATGATTTTCTCCCGAATTCAAACTCTCTCTGAAAGGACTGCCAATGACAGCCGAATATAAAGTTCACGGCGATGTTGCTGTGATCACTCTCAACAATCCGCCGGTTAACGGTTTGGGGCTTTCGACCCGGGTGGGCATTGCTGCCGCATTGAGCAAAGCTCAACTGGACAAAGGCGTGAAAGCGATCGTCATCACGGGTGCAGGCAAGGCCTTCTCTGGCGGCGCAGACATCAAAGAATTTGGTTCCGACAAGTCCATTGCTGAGCCGAATTTGCTCAGCCTGATTTTGAGCTGCGAAAACGCCAGCAAAGTAACCGTGGCTGCTGTGCATTCGGTGTGCATGGGTGGCGGCTTGGAGCTAGCGCTGGGCTGCCACTACCGTGTGGCGGCTCCTGGCACGAAGGTGGCGCTGCCTGAAGTCAAGCTGGGCTTGATTCCGGGCGCGGGCGGCACTCAACGACTGCCGCGCGTGCTGGGCGTGGAGTTTGCGCTCAACATGATCGTGAGCGGCGAGCCGGTGAATGCCGAGATGCTTGCGATGGCGCCTGGTCAAAAGCTGTTTGACAAAATCTCCAGCAGCCCTGAGGCCGTGCTCGCAGAAGCGATTGAGCTGGCGCGCGAGAAAGCTGCTGCGCATGCCAAAGATGGATCGGCATTCCCGCTGGTGCGCAATCTGCCTTGCAAACATCCACTGGGTGATGCTTACTTCCAGTTCGCTCGCAATATGGTCAAAGGCATGGCCAAGGGGTTTCCCGCACCGATCAAATGCGTCGATGCGGTGCAAGCGGCCACCAAGAAGAAATTCAATGAAGGGATGGCTTTTGAGCGCGAGATCTTCATTAATTTGATGTGGACACCTGAGTGCCGCGCCTTGCGTCATTTGTTTGTGGCTGAGCGTGCAGCTTCCAAGATTGGCGATGTGCCGGAAGACACGCCTAAGCGAGAAATCAAGAGCGTGGCTGTGATTGGCGCAGGCACGATGGGCGGAGGCATCGCCATGAATTTCTTGAACGCGGGCATTCCTGTGAAGATGCTCGAGCTCAAGCAAGAAGCGCTCGACAAGGGCATTGGCATCATGCGCAAGAATTACGAAGCGCAGGTCAAGAAAGGCAAACTCAAGCAGGCCAAGCTCGATGAGCGCATGGGCATGCTCAGCACGACGCTGAGCTACGACGGTTTGAAAGATGCCGATCTCGTGATTGAAGCCGTGTTTGAAGACATGGGCGTGAAAGAGAAGGTGTTCAAAGAGCTTGATCGCGTGATGAAGAAGGGCGCAATTCTCGCGTCCAACACGTCCACGCTTGATGTGGACAAAATTGCTAGCTTCACCAAGCGCCCGCAAGATGTGGTCGGCCTGCATTTCTTCAGCCCAGCCAATGTGATGAAGCTGCTGGAAGTGGTGCGCGGTAAAAAGACGGGCAAAGACGTGATGGCCACCGTGATG
>JANPAK010000493.1:0-6153 GCA_031429925.1 Variovorax sp. | reverse complement strand
GCTCGACTCGCCGCACAGCGGCACGTTTTATCCGCCTGATTTCGGCTACGCGATCTCCTGCGATCTCGCGCGGCTACGCCGTGCAGAAGACACGCATGTGGAAAAGCTCTACGGCTTTGCGCCAGAGCTCGGCTGCGCTTGGGTGGAGGCGCACTTCCCGCGTAGCTATTTGGACGCGAACCGCAATCTCACCGAGGTCGATCCCGATATGCTGGCGGGCAGTTGGCCGCATGCGGTGGACCTGAGCGATCCCTATGTGCTGTCCAAGCGCCGTTTGGGCAAAGGCCTGATCTGGCGGGCAACCGATGAGGGCGAGCCGCTTTACACGCGGCAGCTTAGCGTGCAAGAAGTAGAGCAACGTATCGATCTGTGCTGGAAGCCGTATCACGCCGCTGTTGAAGCGGCGATTGACGCGGCGCATGCGCGGCATGGCTACAGCCTTCATATCAACTGCCACAGCATGCCCGAAGTGGCAGGAAGCCACGGGACGGATTTTCCGGGGATTAAGCATCCGGATTTTGTACTTGGCAATCGCGACAACAGCACCTCTAGCGAGGCCGTCCTTTTGTTCATCCAAACGCGGCTGCAGAAGATGGGCTACAGCGTTGCGCTGAATCATCCATACAAAGGCGTGGAGTTGGTGCGGAGCTATGGCGAGCCCTTGGCCCATCGGCATAGCGTGCAGATTGAGATCAACCGTGCCTTGTATATGAATGAGCGCAGTTTAGAACTCACAGCTGGCTTTGCCCCGTTGTCTGAAAACCTCAAAGCCTTAGTGCTGGCCTTGCTCGAATACGATCCAAGGTAGGCCGGGATGGACACGATAGAGACGGTTGTCGTTGGCGCTGGCGTGGTGGGCTTGGCAGTGGCGCGAGCCTTCGCGCTGGCGGGTCAGGAAGTGATGGTGATCGAGCAGGAAGCGGCCATTGGGCAGGGCGTGAGTTCGCGCAACAGCGAAGTCATCCATGGCGGCTTGTATTACCCGACCGGATCGCTCAAGGCCAAACTCTGCGTGCGTGGCAAAGAAATGCTCTACGCCTACTGCGCGGAGCGCGGTTTACCAATAGCCCAATGCGGCAAACTGATTGTGGCCACAGACGCATCACAATTGGTCAAATTGGACGGCATCGAGGCTCAAGCGCGAGCCAATGGCGTGCCGGTACAGCGGCTAAGCGCCGATGAGGCGAGGGCGCTGGAGCCGCAGCTGGAATGTATCGCTGCGCTGCACTCGCCAACCACCGGAATTGTGGACAGCCATGCGCTGATGATGTCGCTTCAAGGCGATTTGGAGAATGCAGGTGGCATGGTGGTGTTGGCTACGCAAGTGAAAGACATGCACTTTTTTCAAGGAAATCAGGGATCCCCCCATGTATTATCTGCGCAGAGTGCTATTGAATTGGGAGCATCTGAGGCGCCTTTTCAGCTTGGATTTAGAAAGCTGGTGAACGCTGCAGGCTTGTTTGCACCATTTTTGGCGCAGCGGATGGCTGGTTTGGCCGCACACCACATCCCGCAGGCCAGTTATGCCAAAGGTAACTATTACAGTTTGGCGGGAAAAGCGCCGTTTCGCCATTTGATTTACCCGGTGCCGGAAGTGGGCGGGCTTGGCGTGCATTTGACGCTTGACCTTGGCGGCCAAGCCAAGTTCGGGCCCGATGTGGAGTGGCTGGAAGGCATCACCGACCCTGCGCAGATTGACTACAGCGTCGACCCGCGCCGCGCCGATGCGTTCTACGCTGAAGTCCGCAAGTATTGGCCCGGGTTGCAAGACGGCCAGCTCACGCCGAGCTACAGCGGCGTCAGGCCCAAGATCGTCAGCGCGAAAGAGCCTGCCGCAGACTTCCTGATCCAAGGCGCGGAGGTCCACGGCGTGGATGGCGTGGTCAACCTGTTTGGTATTGAATCGCCGGGGCTGACCAGCGCGCTGGCGATTGCTGAAGAGGTGGCTGACTTGCTACGAAATCAGTAGCATTTAGCGCAGGATTGATCAGGGAAAATGTCCGATTTCGGTTGAAATTTCGACAGAAAAGGCATCCATTCATCTGGCGATGGGCTGATTCCATGCGATGCGCCCCCGTTAAAATGGCGGGCTATGTCAAATTCCACTTCCTTGAATCCCCATCTGTTGCCCTTCGTGCCCGCTAAAACCTTCAGCGTGTCGGATATTCGCGAATCGTTCATTTCCTATTTTGAAAAGCAAGGCCACACGGCCGTGGCCAGCAGCCCGCTCGTACCCGGCAACGACCCGACGCTGATGTTCACCAACAGCGGTATGGTGCAGTTCAAAGATGTGTTTTTGGGCGAAGACAAGCGCCCCTATGTGCGCGCAGCTTCGGTGCAAGCCTGCTTGCGCGCCGGTGGCAAACACAACGATTTGGAAAACGTGGGCTACACCGCTCGCCACCACACCTTTTTTGAAATGCTGGGCAACTGGAGCTTTGGCGACTATTTCAAGCGCGAATCCCTCATGTGGGGCTGGGAATTGCTCACCAAAGTGTATGGCCTGCCCGCGGAGAGATTATTGGCCACGGTGTACATCGACGATGACGAAGCCTACGATATTTGGACCAAAGAAATCGGCTTGCCGCCCGAGCGCGTGGTGCGCATTGGCGACAACAAAGGCGGCAAATACAAATCTGACAACTTTTGGATGATGGCCGACACCGGCCCTTGCGGCCCTTGCAGCGAAATCTTCTTTGACCATGGCCCCCACATCCCCGGCGGCCCACCCGGCAGCCCCGATGAAGATGGCGACCGCTTCATTGAGATTTGGAACCATGTGTTCATGCAGTTCAACATGGCCGAAGACGGCTCAATTGCCAAGCTGCCTGCGCCTTGCGTGGACACCGGCATGGGCCTGGAGCGCTTGGCGGCGATTTTGCAGGGCGTGCATTCCAACTACGAGATTGATCTGTTCCAAAAGCTCATCACCGCCGCCTCACGCGAGGTGTTTGGCAAAGACGTGCCGGTGGATTTGAACAACCCGAGCCTGCGCGTGATTGCCGATCACATCCGCGCCACCAGCTTCTTGGTGGCCGATGGCGTGATCCCGAGCAACGAAGGCCGCGGCTATGTGCAGCGCCGCATCGTGCGCCGCGCGATTCGCCATGGCTACAAGCTGGGTAAGAAAACCCCGTTTTTCCACAAAATCGTGCCCGATCTGGTGGCGCTGATGGGCGATGCCTATCCCAATCTCAAAGCCCAAGCGCAACGCGTGATGGATGTGCTGAAGGTGGAGGAAGAGCGCTTTTTCGAGACGCTGGAAATTGGCATGGAGATTTTGGACGCCGCTTTGGCCGGTGGCGCAAAAGTGCTGCCCGGCGATGTAGCCTTCAAGCCGCACGACACCTATGGCTTCCCGCTCGACTTGAGTGCGGACGTGTGCCGCGAGCGCGGCCTGACGGTGGACTCTGACGGCTTTAACAAAGCCATGGAGCAGCAAAAATCCCAAGCCCGAGCGGCAGGCAAATTCAAGATGGACAAAGCGCTGGATTACAGCGGCGCACTGAACAGCTTCGTTGGCTACGAGAAGTTGGAGTCTGCTGCAAAAGTGATAGCACTCTACGCAGAAGGCACGTCGGCTACCGAGCTAAAAGCGGGTCAAAACGGCGTGGTCGTGTTAGATACCACGCCTTTTTACGCGGAAAGCGGCGGCCAGGTGGGCGATCAGGGATTGCTGATGGCTGCAGGCGCGCAGTTTTCGGTGCAAGATGTGCAAAAGATCAAGGCCGATGTGTTTGGCCATCACGGTAGCGTGTCGCAAGGCGTGCTCAAAGTGGGCGACAGCGTGCAAGCAAAAGTGGACACCGCGCTTCGCGCCGCCACGGTGCGCAACCACAGCGCCACGCACATCATGCACAAAGCCTTGCGCGAAGTGCTGGGCGATCACGTGCAGCAAAAGGGCAGTGAAGTCACGCCCGAGCGCACGCGCTTTGACTTTGCGCACAACGCGCCAGTGACGGATGCGCAAATCTTGAAAATAGAGAACCTCGTGAACGCCGAGATTTTGGCCAACAGCGCCGCCAGCGCCAAGGTGCTGCCGCTGGAAGCGGCCAAAGCAACCGGCGCGATGATGCTGTTTGGCGAGAAATACGGCGAAGAAGTGCGCGTGCTGGAAATCGGCACGAGCAAAGAGCTGTGCGGCGGCACGCATGTGAGCCGCACGGGGGATATTGGACTGTTCAAGATCGTGGCTGAAGGCGGCGTGGCCGCTGGCGTGCGCCGCGTGGAAGCCGTCACAGGGCAGGGCGCTTTGGCGTATTTCCAGTCGCTTGAAGCCACGGTGGCCAAAGCGGCTGGCGCATTCAAATCTTCGCCTGAGGGGCTGAACAACCGCATCGCCGCTGTGCAGGCGCAGGTGCGCGAGCTAGAAAAAGAGTTGGCGCAGGCCAAAGGCAAGCTGGCGTCGAGCCAAGGCGATGAGCTGGTCAATTCTGCTGTTGAGATCAAAGGCATCAAAGTGCTGGCAGCAAAATTAGAAGGCGCAGACGCCAAAGCGCTGCGCGAGACCATGGACAAGCTCAAAGACAAGCTCAAGACCGCCGTTATCGTGTTGGCTGCTGCCGATGGCGACAAAGTGCAAATCGCAGCAGGCGTGACGGCTGACACACTCGCAAAGGTCAAAGCTGGCGATCTGGTGAACTTCGTCGCAGGCCAAGTCGGCGGCAAAGGCGGCGGCAAGCCCGATATGGCGATGGCCGGCGGCACGGATGCGTCCAAGTTGAGCGAAGCGCTGGCCAGCGTTCAGGGCTGGGTGGCTGGCAAGCTTTGAGCTGAGTGATGATGGGGAAGTGAGTCGCTATTTATTTAATAGCACTTTGCGCATATTCCATCAGGGCGAACTGCTGTTTTGATCAAAAAATGGTTGGAAAACGATCTCTGCGTAGCGAGGTGCCTTTAGGGCATGCGCCCGCGCTCTTGGGCGGTTGCCCGTTGTGCGGCAGACCGCTGGTTGAAGGTAAGAGTATTGATGAACACCACCTGCTGCCCAAAAGCCAAGGCGGGCGGCAGAAGCATACGATTCACCGCATCTGCCATCGAAAAATTCACGCGACGTTCACCGAGAAAGAATTGGCGCGAAGCTACAGCACTTGGGCCGCACTGCAAGCGCATGAAGACATGGCTGCCTTTATCGCCTGGGTGCAGAAGAAGCCGCCAGAGTTTTACGACAACAGCGTCAAGGCGGCGCGTCGACGTTGATCCCATCATCCTGCTTGCGAAAAGCGGGTTAGACTTTGGTGCATGAGACGTTCATTCACTTTGGTAGCACTTTGTTTGGCTGGCCTGAGCGCGATGATGGCATTCGCACAGGAGGCCGTTTCGCTGCCCGGCTCTGGCGGCGTAGAGCTTAAAGCGTGGCATTACAAGCCTTCGGGCGATGCGGCTTTGCCTCGGCCCGTGGTGATCGCATTGCATGGCTGCGGCGGTTTGTACGCGACGGCGGGCTCGCGCAAAGGCCAACTGAATGCCAGGCATCACGCCATGGGCGAGATGCTGGCGCAGCAGGGCTATCACGCTGTGTTTCCAGACAGCTTTGGCTCGCGCGGGATCGATGGCATTTGCTCCGAGGCGCAGCGCTTGAAAAACGGCATCGCGGTGGGTGTGAATGAGCGGCGCGCTGACGTATTGGCTGCGCTCGCTTGGGTGCGCGCACAGTCTTGGGCGGATGCGAAGCGCAACAATATCGCTCTGCTGGGCTGGAGCCATGGCGGGCAAACGCTGCTGGCAGTCACTGACGCTGGGAATGCAGCCGTGAAGGCTGCTGGCTTGCCCTTTAAAACCGCGATTGCCTTCTATCCCGGTTGCGTGGAGGCGAGCCGAACGGGCTATCGGCCCAACGCGCCGCTCACGATGCTTCTCGGCGCTGATGACAACTGGACGCTACCTGAGCCTTGCATCAAATTGGGCGAGCAGCTCAATGAAAAAGGCGATGCAGTGACGGTGAAGGTCTATCCCGATGCGGTGCATGATTTTGATACGCCGCTGCCCGGCCTGCGCACCCGCAGCGATATTCCAAGCCGCAAAAGCGGCGCTGCGCCGGGCGAGGGTGTGAAACTCGGGCAAAACGCCGCTGCGCGAGATGATTCTTGGCAACGCGTTCGGGATATTCTGACCAAGGCCTTCACGGCGCCATAAGCGCTGCGCCCTGCATGA
>JANPAK010000492.1:0-7036 GCA_031429925.1 Variovorax sp. | reverse complement strand
GAGGATGTCGCCTGTGGGCTTGCGCGTGAACTTATACGCACCGTGGCTGGTGCCAATTGCAATGGCTAAAGCGTCAAGCTGGGTGCGCTTGACGAAATCTGCGGCTTGCTCGGGGTCCGTGAGCAGCTGCTCGCGCGTCATGGTGGCGTCGGTGCCGTGGCCGTCTTCTTTGTCGCCCTTCATGGTCTCTAAAGAACCCAAGCAGCCCAGCTCGCCCTCGACCGTGACCCCCAGCTTGTGCGCCATATCCACGACCTTGCGGGTGACGTCAACGTTGTAGTCATAGCTGGCTATCGTCTTGCCATCGGCCTCCAGCGAACCGTCCATCATGACGGAGCTAAAGCCGAGATTGATCGCGCCTTGGCAGACTGCCGGGCTTTGACCATGGTCTTGGTGCATCACCAGCGGAATGTGTGGATACGATTCCACCGCCGCCTGAATCAGGTGTTTGATGAACGGCTCGCCGGCATACTTGCGTGCACCAGCGCTGGCTTGCAGAATCACGGGCGCGCCCACCTCATCAGCGGCTGCCATCACGGCCTGCACCTGTTCAAGGTTGTTGACGTTGAAGGCGGGAATGCCGTATTGATGGATTGCAGCGTGGTCAAGCAACTCACGCATCGAGACGAGGGCCATGGAAAGACTCCGGGGAAGTTAAATGAGAACGCTGGCAAGTTTGGTAACCTGCTTGTAACTGACCCGGATTTTAGCGGAGCGCCGATTCTTGCAGGTGGCGTAAGCCTATGCTTCAACTAAAGATGCTATAAATAATATAGCATTTTGCGCAGTATCCATATAAAGAAAAGCTCGAATACCCATATATTACGGCGCCAAGCGCACGCGTTGCCATTGTCCATTCGCATCAAGCGAGTAAGCCAAGCGATCATGCAGGCGGTTACGCCGGCCTTGCCAGAACTGCCAGCGATCGGGCACGAGCCGGCAGCCGCCCCAATCGTCTGGCCGCTGTGGTGAATCGCCCTGGCTCGCCGCCACCTGCGCAGCGCGGTCATCGAGCCATTGGCGGCTGGGCACGACTTGGCTTTGCGGACTGGTGATCGCGCTGATGCGGCTGGCCAAGGGGCGGCTATGGAAATAGTCATCGCTCTCGGCCGCGCTCATTTTTTCCACGCGGCCTTCAATACGCACGGTGCGCTCCAACTCCACCCAGTGAAACTGCAGCGCAGCAAATGGGTTGCCAGCCAGTTCGGTGCCTTTGCGCGAGCCGTAGCTGGTGAACCAGCAAACCCCTTTCGCGTCGTAGCCCTTGATCAGCACGATGCGAGTCGAGGGGCGCAGATCAAAGCCCACTGTCGCAAGCGTCATGGCGTTGGGCTCGGGGCACTCGGCTTTGACCGCGTCTTGCAGCCAGGCATCGAATTGCTGGAGCGGATCGGCATGGGCATGCGATTCGAGCAACTCGCCGAGCTCGTAGTTTTTGCGCCAATCGGCGATCGGTGGTTTGGAAGGCGTGCTCATGGGGTGTTTTTATGGATAAATCAGAGATTGGTCTCAATAGAATATGCGTGTATTGCTATCTAATTCATAGCGATGATTCAGCGGATTGCCACTTCATCCAGCCCTTCGCACGCAGCTCGCAAGCAGGGCACTGGCCGCAGCCGTAGCCCCATTCATGGCGCTGCTCACGGTCTCCAAGATAGCAGGTGTGCGTGTGCTCTTGGATGATCTGGATCAAGCGATCGCCACCGAGCTGCTGAGCCAAGGCCCAAGTTTGCGCTTTGTCGATCCACATCAGCGGTGTTTCGATCAACAGACGCTTGTCCATGCCCAGTGAGAGGGCAAGCTGCATCGCTTTCATGGTGTCATCGCGGCAATCTGGGTAGCCGGAAAAATCGGTTTCACACACGCCCGTCACCAAGACATCTGTGCCGCGCCGGTACGCAAGAGCCGCAGCGAGCGTGAGAAACAGCAAATTGCGTCCCGGCACAAAGGTATTGGGCAGGCCAGTGGCCTCCATTTTGAAGGCCACATCGCGCGTGAGCGATGTTTCGCTCACTTGGCCGAGCACATTCAGATCGAGCAGATGGTCGTCGCCCAGCTTCGTGGCCCACGCGGGATACTGTGCTTTGATCTCGCGCAGCACCACGAGGCGTGCATCCAGCTCGACCCGATGGCGCTGCCCATAGTCAAAGCCAATGGTTTCTACGCGCGGAAAATGCTGTAAAGCCCAAGCCAAGCAAGTGGTGGAATCTTGCCCGCCAGAAAACAGCACGAGGGCGGCTTGGCGGGTCGGAGGAGTGATCACGCTCATCTTGCAATTATCGGTTGCTTGTTTATGATCCCGCCATGCCAAACGCCATCAAAGCCCCTGCGAACCGTCAATTTGCAGACTATTGCTGCGATCTGCTCGCAAGCCTTGGCCCTTGTGTGCCCAAGCGCATGTTTGGCGGCTGGGGCATTTCGATTGAGGGCATGACGCTGGCCATCATTGCCGATCTGGGCGGCGGCGAAAAGCTCTGGCTTAAAGCTGATGAAGAAACCCGCAGCCGCTTTGAAGCCGCTGGCTGCGAACGCTTCACTTTTCAGATGAAAGACAGACTCGCATCCATGGGCTACTACACCGCGCCGGAGGAGGCGATGGATTCGCAGGAGGCCATGCGCCCTTGGGCGCAGCTGGCGTTGGAATGCGCCTTGCGCGCCCGCGCGGCCAAGGTGCCGCGCAAGAGAGCCGTCGCCCGCCAAGCGGTGGGCAGCACCCAGCCGAGCAAAGCGACGGCCAGACGCGCTGCTGTCAAGAAACCGGCCGCGAAAGCCGCGCGAAAATCCCCCCAAGCTTGACCGACGGCCATGCGCTGCGGCGCTGGCCTGCTCGGCGCGTTCGATGCGATTGGCGCTGCGGCCCTAGGAATGCGCATAGGCACGGGATCCCAATCCAGATAAACCGACTCGATGTCGCCGGAATGGCCGGGCCAGCGCATCGGCTCGATCACCACATGGCTGCCCTTGGCGGCGCGCAGGCTTTGGCCCGCATGCAAGAAGTGATCAGCACCGTCGTCGACGGTGACCCAAGCCTTGCCGCAGGTGATGCGCAGCTCGCTGGTCACGTCGGGGCGTAGGGCTAAAGTGCGCGCTGGCGAAATCACGAAGGTGCCCGTGCGAGCGCGGATGCAGTCTGGGCTGGGGATTGATGCGAATTGAGCCATGATGTTCTCCTTCAATAGAAGGCAATCATGCGCCTAGTGTGCTTGACAGTCCAATGAAATCGCTGGATACTATTCATTCGTTTAACGCATGAATGAAGGAGCCGACATGCTGCATTCCCAAACCCATCTGCGCACCCGTCCGATTGGCGCAGGCAATCTGCGTGCCTTTGAAGCCGTAGCGCGGCATCTGAACTTCCGTGCTGCGGCCGAAGAAATGGCGCTCACGCAAAGCGCCGTTTCGCGCCAGATTCAGTCATTGGAAGAAGAGGTGGGCACCCAGCTGTTCAATCGTCATACCCGCAGCGTAGAAATGACAGCCGCCGGCATGGGTTTGCTCGGCGCTGTTGCGCCCAGCTTGGAGCGCATTGACAGCAGCGTGCGCCAAATTCGCACCAGCGTCGGCAGGAAGCACGTGGCGCTCACCACTTTTGCATCTTTTGCATCAATGTGGCTGATCCCTAGGCTCGAAGAGTTTCAAAAATCTGAGCCAGGCATTGACTTTCGGATTGATGCGTCAGACGTATCGATGGACATGGAAACGGCCGATGTGGACATTGCCTTGCGCTACGGCCCCGCGCGCAGCATGCCCGCGCATGCGATTCGGCTATTTGGGGAGCAGCTCACGCCAGCGGCCAGCCCTTGGCTGCTCAAGACCGAAGCCAAAATCAAGAGCCCGGCCGACTTTGCTAACTTCACCTTGATTGAAGCGGGCGATGCGCACAGCAGCCATTTGGAATGGCTGAGCTGGCGCCGCTGGTTTGATCGCCAAGCGGAGCAAAACCCGTCCGACAAGCAGCTCGCCAAGATCGCACCCAAGCGCTGGCTCTATTTCAACTACGCCTACCAAATGGCGCAAGCTGCGCTGAGCGGCCAAGGCGTGGTGCTCGCGCGCACGCCGCTGGTGGCCGAGCAGCTGGCGCGCGGTGATCTGGTGGAAATCTTGCCTAAGCTGCGCATGGATTCCCCCATGGCCTTTTGGCTCATCCTCTCGCCGCGCCAGCGAAGCATCAGCACAGCCCGTCCAGAAGTCACCGCCTTCTGTGCTTGGCTCAAGCAACAAGCGCAAGAGACACGAAGGCTGATTGGCGAAGTGCCTAGCACTGATGTGGAGACGGGCTCATTGGACGATTAAGCGCAGCTTTGCTTGATGCAGGTCAAGGTGCGCGGATTGACTGCGTTTGACAATGAGAGCAGGAGGTTTTCATCATGTCCCATTCATTGAGCACAGAGCAAAAGGCCATCATTCAGCGCGCCCTTAAGCAGCGCCTTGACCATCTGCAAGAGAGCATGAAGCAACACAGCGGCGGACTCTCGCGCTTTGAACATGCACGCGAAGTCTTGCAGCAAGACGGCGACGACGCGCCGCAGCGCAGCTCAGACCGCGAGGTCGACCTTGCCATGACGGATATGGATGTCGTCGAGTTGTCCAAAATCAACGCTGCACTCGCCCGCATTGGCCGCGCCGAATATGGTGTTTGTATCAGTTGTGGCGCAGATATCGCCTACGAACGCTTGCTGATCGAGCCCACCACACAGCGCTGCGTGAGCTGCAAATCGCAGGCCGAATAAGTGGCGTTGAATAGGCCGATGAGAAAAGCCCAAGCCCGGCGAGGCCTCGGCTCTTGAGCGCATCAGTCAATCGCTAAGCGCTGGCTTGCGCTGTTCAATTTTCGTGGCAGAGACAGTGTCAATACCCCGTTGTCGAACTTGGCCTTAGCTTTGCCTTCATCAATGTCCACGGGCAATTGGAAGCTGCGCGAGACAGCGCCGTAGTAGCGCTCACTGCGCAGCAAGCGCTCGCCCTCGACCTTGTTGTCTTCCTGCTTGACCTCAGCGCGCAGGCTCACGAGAGGTCCATCAATGCTCACGTGGATATCTTCCTTGGCCACGCCGGGCAATTCCGCTTGCAAGGAATAACCGCCATCGATCTCCTTCACGTCGACCTTGATCTGCGCAGGTAGCGCATCCCCATGCAGAGGCTTTACAAAATATCCGGGCGCCACATCACGAAAGAAGTCGTCAAATAAACCGGAACGGGTCATTAAGCTGCTCATGTTGGATCTCCTTTAACAACGAACACTCGGCTTGACCGCCAAGCCGATGTTCAAAAGATAGGAGACTGCGCCGCAGGTTTCAAGATGCCCACGCCACCCAGAGGACGCGAAGCACGCTCTGTTTGATGCAGATCAAAAACAAAAAAAAGGCATCCGAAGATGCCTTTTTGAATGATTTTATGCAGAAATCGGCCTCTAGCTGGCATAAATGCTGCGCAGAGTGCTATTAAATATATAGCTAATCAAGCCGCCTTCACCTTCAAGCGCCAAGCATGCAGCAGCGGCTCGGTGTAGCCGCTGGGTTGCTCTTTGCCTTTGAAGACGAGGTCGCAAGCGGCTTGGTAGGCTGCGCCGCCTTCGTTGCCAGCCATGTTTTTGTAGAGCGGATCGCCTTTGTTTTGACCGTCGACCACGCCTGCCATGCGCTTCAAAGTTTCTTTGATCTGCGCTTCGGTGACGACGCCGTGGTGCATCCAGTTGGCCATGTGTTGGCTGCTGATGCGCAGGGTGGCGCGGTCTTCCATGAGGCCGATGCCGTTGATATCCGGCACTTTGGAGCAGCCCACGCCTTGGTCGATCCAGCGCACGACGTAGCCCAAGATACCTTGGGCGTTGTTGTCGAGCTCTTTTTGTTTGTCTTCTGCGCTCCAGTCTGCTTTTGCCACAACGGGGAATTGCAGCAGTTTGGAGAGGATGTCTTCGCGGATGGCTTTGGCATCTTGCTTGGCGATGGATTTTTCCATGTGCTTTTGCAGGGCGGGCACGTTGACTTGGTGGTAGTGAATCGCGTGCAGCGTGGCGCCGGTGGGGCTGGGCACCCAGGCGGTGTTGGCGCCAGCCAGCGGCTGCGCCACTTTCTGCTGCAGCATCGCGGCCATCAAATCGGGCATGGCCCACATGCCTTTGCCGATCTGCGCTTTGCCGCGCAAGCCGCTTTGCAGGCCAACGATGACGTTGTTTTTCTCATAGGAGGCGAGCCAGGCGGAGGATTTCATATCGCCTTTGCGCATCACAGGGCCGCCGAGCATGCAGGTGTGCATTTCGTCGCCGGTGCGGTCAAGGAAGCCGGTGTTGATGAAGGCCACGCGTGATTTGGCTGCGGCGATGCAAGCCTTCAGGTTGACCGAGGTGCGGCGCTCTTCGTCCATGATGCCGAGCTTGACGGTGCTGGGTTTCAAGCCCAGCAGCTTTTCCACGCGGCCAAAGAGCTCGTCTGCAAAGCCCACTTCTTTGGGGCCGTGCATTTTGGGTTTGACGATGTAAACGCTGCCTGTGCGGCTGTTGCGAAACGCGTGGGATTTTTTCTTTTGTAGATCGACTAAGGCTATCGTGGTGGTGACCACGGCATCCAAAATGCCTTCGGGGATTTCTAGTGTCTTGCCGTTTTTGGCGGTGTACAAAATCGCGGGGTTGGTCATGAGGTGGCCGACGTTGCGAAGGAACAGCAGGCTTCGGCCATGCAATTTCACTTCGCCTTTACCGCTTGGCTTGGTGTATTCGCGGTCTTTGTTGAGGCCGCGCTGCAGCGTCTGGCCGCCTTTTTCAAAGCTCTCGGTGAGCGTGCCGTCCAAAATGCCGAGCCAGTTGCTGTAAGCCAGCACTTTGTCATCGGCATCGACCACGGCCACGGAGTCCTCTAAATCTAGAATCGTGGACAGGGCCGACTCCATCACGATGTCGGCCACACCAGCGGCGTCTGTGCTGCCGATGCGGTTGGTTTTGTCGATCACGATGTGCAGATGCAGGCCGTTGTGTGCGAGCAGCACGCCACTTGGCGCATCGGCAGAGCCTTGGTAGCCGATGAATTGCTTGGCATCTTTC
>JANPAK010000491.1:0-1941 GCA_031429925.1 Variovorax sp. | reverse complement strand
AATCAAAGCTGGCCACGAGAATGATGAAGACAAAAATCTTCGCCGCCACCGACAGCGCCTTGACGCCGGGAAACAAAAACGGCGCAAACACCAAACCCGCCACCAACACCAGCAGCAGCGCGCCCAGAGCGCGACTGCGCGGCAGATCTTGAGAGAGCAAACGAGAGATCATGCGCAGCTCCTTATCGGTTGGCCACCGGATACACGCCCTGCGGCCGCCAGAGCAAGACCGCCACCATCAGCGCGATGTTGGAAAACAGCGCAACCTTAGGGGCGAGATAGCCGGTGTAATTGGCCATCAAGCCCACGAGCAAAGAGCCAATCAGCGCGCCGCCGGTGGAGCCTAGGCCGCCAATGATGATCACGATGAAGATCAACACATTGACCTGCGCGCCCATTTGCGGCGTCACGCTCTGCTGATACAAGCCCCACATCACACCGCCTAAGCCTGCCAAGGCGCTGCCCGCCACAAACACGCCAATAAAGAGGCGCTTGATCTGATAGCCCAGCGACTCCACCATCTCGCGGTCTTGCACGCCAGCGCGGATCAGCAGGCCGATCTTGGTGCGCGACAAGACCCAAATTTGCAGCGCAAACACCGCCAAGCCCACCACCACGGCAATCAAGCGGTATTTCTCAACTGAGGCCTCGCCCATCAACACGCCACCGCGCATGGCTTCGGGCATGGGCATGGCAATTTGCAGCGGCCCCCAGACGACCTTGATCAGCTCTTCGCCAATGATCATGCCGCCCATGGTGATGAGGATTTGCTTCAGATGCTGGCCATACACGGGGCGCACGATGAAGCGCTCAAAAGCCAAGCCCACCGCAGCGGCCACGGCCATCGCCACCGCCATCGCGGAAAACACCGCCGTGAGGTTGTGCCAAAGCAGGGCGGAGCCCGTCCAATCGCCCATGGCGGCGAGCACGCTGGTGCCCACGAAAGCGCCCAGGGCAATGAACAAGCCATGCCCGAAGTTGAGCACGTCCATCAAGCCAAATACTAAGGTTAAGCCCGAGGCGATGATGAAAATGATCAAGCCCATCGCCAGACCGGCCACGGTTAAGGTCAGCCAGGTCGAGCCTGAGCCCACCATGGGCGCGGCCAGCAGCATCAAGGCTGGCACCAAGGCCAAGGGCTTCCAATCAAAATCGAGTTTCGTCATAAAGCCAAGCCCAACCATTTGGTTTGAAGTTGCTCGTCTTGCGCAAGGGCTTGCATGCTGCCCGCGTGAACGACCACGCCGTTGTCCATCACCACCACGCGATCGCCTAAGCGTTTGGCGAAATTGAAGTTTTGCTCCACCACCAGCAAGGTGACGCCGCTGGCCTTGAGCTCAGAGAAGGCATCGATCATGTTGTTGATGATCGCGGGAGCCAAGCCCTTGCTCGGCTCGTCAATGATCAACAGCTCACGCGGCTCCACAATCGCGCGCGCCACCGCCAGCATCTGCTTTTGCCCGCCAGAGAGCTTGCCGGCCGGATAATTCCAGAATTTTTCTACCGCAGGAAACAGCTTGAAGATCCACTTCAGGCGCGCCTCATCGATTTGCGATGCGCGGTTAGCATGCCGCGCAGCCAAGAGCATGTTTTCTTTGACTGTGAGATCCGCAAAAATGCCCATGTTTTCGGGCACATAGGCCACGCCAGCGCTGGCAATGCGTGGTGTGTCCCAAGCCTGAATCTCTTCGCCTGTGTAGCGCACGCTGCCTTTTGATGCTTTCCACAAACCCATGATCGTGCGCAGCGTGGTGGTCTTGCCGGCGCCGTTGCGGCCCAGCAGCATCGTCACCTGGCCCTCGGGTACTTCGAGGTCGACACCGTGCAGGATGTGGTACGCGCCGATGTGGGTGTGCACACCCTGCAGCTGCAGCAAGTTGCTCACACCGTCTCCTCTTCGATGCCGAGACCGAGATAGGCGTTTTGCACCGCCGGGCTGGC
>JANPAK010000490.1:0-10099 GCA_031429925.1 Variovorax sp. | reverse complement strand
CAAATTCGCAGCAGGTACAACGGTTGACCCCGTCTTGCTCGAAGTCTTCAACAACCTCTTCATGAACATCGCTGAGCAGATGGGTTTGCAATTGCAAAACACCGCTTACTCGGTGAACATCAAAGAGCGCCTCGATTTCAGTTGCGCATTATTTGATGCGGAAGGCAACCTGATTGCCAACGCGCCGCATATGCCTGTGCATCTTGGCTCCATGGGTGAGAGCATCAAGACTGTGGTGCAAGAAAACCGCGCAACGATGCAGCCGGGCAATGTGTATGTGCTCAACGATCCGTATCACGGCGGCACGCATTTGCCCGATGTGACGGTGATTACGCCTGTGTATGTTGGCGACTCAAAATCACCGCTCTTCTACGTCGGCTCACGCGGTCACCAAGCCGATATTGGCGGCACCACGCCTGGCTCCATGCCACCGTTTTCTACCCGCATCGAAGAAGAAGGCGTTCAGATCAACAATTTCTTGCTGGTCGAGCGCGGCGTGCTGCGCGAGAAGGAAATGATCGCGCTGCTGGAAAGCGGCGAATACCCTAGCCGCAATCCGTATCAAAACATGGCTGATCTGAAAGCGCAAATCGCTGCCAATGAAAAAGGTGTGCAAGAGCTGCGCAAGATGGTGGAGCAGTTTGGGCTCGACGTCGTGCAGGCTTATATGCTGCATGTGCAAGACAATGCCGAAGAATCTGTGCGCCGCGCCCTAGTCACGCTCTCTTCTCGCCTGAAAGACAGTTCGTTTACGCTGCCGCTGGACAATGGGGCACAAATCAAAGTGGCGATTCGCGTCGATGGCAAAAATCGCAGCGCCGAGATTGATTTCACCGGCACATCGCCGCAGCAAACCAATAATTTCAATGCACCCAAAGCCGTGTGCATGGCCGCTGTGCTCTACGTCTTTCGCACCTTGGTCGATGACGACATCCCGCTCAACGCAGGTTGCTTGAAACCTCTGAAAGTGACGATTCCCGCTGGCTGCATGCTCAATCCGAACCCGCCTGCGAGTGTGGTGGCCGGCAACGTCGAAACCTCGACCTGCATCACCAATGCCCTCTACGGCGCGCTCGGTCTCATGGCTGGTAGCCAACCGACGATGAACAACTTCACCTTCGGCAACGAGCGGCACCAGTATTACGAAACCATCTCTGGCGGCTCTGGCGCGGGTGGTTTGTTTGATGCCAACGGCCAGCGGGTGGGCGGCTTCAACGGCACGAGTGTCGTGCAAACCCATATGACCAACTCGCGCCTGACCGACCCCGAGGTGCTTGAATTCCGTTTCCCCGTGCGCCTGGAAAGCTATGAAATCCGTAGCGGCTCTGGCGGCGACGGCCAATTTAAAGGCGGCAACGGCGGCATCCGCCGCGTGAAATTCCTAGAAACTATGACCGCTAGCATCCTGAGCAATGGCCGTATTCATCCCGCCTTCGGCATGAACGGCGGCCAGCCCGGAGCCACAGGTGTCAATCGCGTGGTGCGCAGCGATGGCCGCGTGGAAGAGCTGGGCCATATTGGCAGCGCGCCGATGCAACCCGGTGATGTGTTTGAAATTCACACGCCGGGTGGCGGTGGCTTTGGTCAAATTTAGATTTTTGACCTAAGTCGGCACTTTGCCGTCATAAAATCTGCGCGAAGTGCTATCGAATTTATAGTGATACGGGTCACACGCCTGCCGGGCGCACACGCAGGAAGGCGGCAAAGCGGGGTTTGCCGCTGGGGGTGGTGTCTCTGTAGCTGTAAGTGATGGTGCTGCCGATCGCCGGTGGCTTTTTGCGCTGCTCTTCGCTGAAACCTGTGCCGATTTTTACGCTGTGGCCGTCCTCGGTTTTGATTTGCAGTGCGCCAAGCATGCCTTCGTATTTGCCTTTGCCGGGGATATGCGACATCACGATGCCGTCTGCATCTGACACCGGTTTGAGCTTGAGCAGCACGGGGCTGCGACCTGTGGTGATAGCTGCAGAGGCCAAATGCAGCATCAAGCCTTCACCGCCTTGCGCTGTGACTTGCTTTAGCTTGGTTTGCAGCGCTTTCTCGTCAACCACTTTGAATTGCTCAATCCATTGCAACTGCGGCCAAGCGGCTTGCTTGACCAATGCACGGAGTATTTCACTCCGTTTTTCAAACGTGCCTTCGTCAACTGGAAGTTCGAACACCATGTATTTGACTTGTTGCCATTCGCTATCCACCGGTTGTAGCTTTCGCACCATACCCGAAAGAGAGTCAAACTTGCCTCTAGCTAACCACAGCTCACCATCGAGCGGTGTGGCAGGGAGTTTGGTCGTGAACCAAGCGGGGGCGGAGATCGCTTGCCCGCTTCGAAAGCGCAAGACCTTGCCATCCCACAAGGCGCGTACACCATCGAGCTTTTCGCTGATGAGGTAGAGGTTGAGGTCGATGCCGGCACGATAGCCTTGCGCTAGCAGGACGTCTTTGCTTTTGGCGAACAGCGGCCAAGAGGTCAGCAGGCTGAAGAGCAACGTGCGACGAAGGATGCTCATGGTCATCAAAACTCAGCGCGATTTCACATAGGGTGAGCCCAATGCACGCGGCGCAACGGCTTTGCCGATGAAGCCAGCGAGCAAAATCACGGTCATCAGATAAGGCAACGCTTGGATGAACTGCACGGGAATCTCGCCGATACCGGGCAGCTTGGTGCCCTGCAAACGAATCGCCAAAGCGTCTAAAAAACCAAACAGCAAGCAAGCCCAGAGTGCGCCAATGGGATGCCATTTTCCGAAGATCATGGCAGCCAAGGCCATGAAGCCTCGGCCTGCAGTCATGTGCGGAGCAAACGATGCGTTTTGTGCGAGCACGAGGTAGCAGCCGGCGAGGCCGCACAGAGCGCCGTTGCCCATCAGCGCTAGATAGCGCGTACCAGAGACCGACACGCCGGCGGCGTCCACCATGGTTGGGTTTTCGCCTACCGCGCGTAGCCGCAGGCCAAAGCGAGTGCGGAACAGCACCCACCAGACGACAAACACGAGGACGAGCGCGACATACACAAGTGCGTTTTGCCCGAGCAGAGGAATGTCAAACATCTCTTTGAAGCGCACAGCATCTGGCACTTGCGGTGTTTGCCCACCTTGCTTAAACCAAGCGATGCCCAGCACGACCGTGAGGCCAGCAGCGATGATGTTGATGGCTAAGCCCGAGATTACTTGGTTGCCTTGGTAGGTCACGCAGGCAAATCCGTGCAACGCAGACAAGGCGCAACCCACCAAGATGGCGGCAAGCATGGCCAGCGGCCAAGATTTGGTGACCACACCGACCGTGGCTGCTGCAAACGCGGCAAACAGCATCTTGCCTTCCAAGCCGATGTCAATCACACCCGCACGCTCAGACAAAACGCCCGCCAGCGCACAGAAAACGAGAGGTGTCGCAAGGCGTAGGCTAGATGCCAGCAGATCGATTGTGAAAAGGAAGCCTTCCATCACACAGCCTCTTTCTTGAGCAGCGAAAAATACACACGGCCAATGAGCGGCGCAAAAACATAAGCCAATGCACCTGAAAACAGCACGATCAAGCCTTGCAGCATCACCACCATGTCTTTGGTGAAGCCCGGCACCTCAAAAGCCACTTCGGCGCCGCCCTGGCTGATCATGCCAAAGAGCAGGGCAGACAGCACGATGCCAAAGGGATGGTTGCGCCCCATCAGTGCCACCGCAATGCCCGTAAAGCCCGCGCCGGCGACAAAATCGGTGAGTAGCTTGTGATGCACGCCAGATACTTCGTTGATGGCAATCATGCCTGCGAGTGCGCCGGAGATACCCATCGACAGCATGACCTGCTTCTGCGGTGAAATGCCCGCATACTCGGCCGCCCCGGGGCTTGATCCGCTGGCGCGGATTTGATAGCCCATGCGCGTTTTCCAAAGGAGCAAGTAAACGAAGATGCACGCGAGCGCGGCTAGCACGATACTCATGTTGAGCGGCGAAGACGGCCATTCCAACCCCATGCCTTTGAGCACCAGATGCACAGCTGGCATTTTGGCCGATGCTGCGAACTCTGCGCTCTCAGGTGCCATCTCGCCAACGGGTTTAAGTACATTCACCAGCAGGTAGACCATGATCGAGCTGGCCAAGAAGTTGAACATGATGGTCGTGATCACCACATGGCTGCCGCGATAAGCTTGCAGATATCCGGGAATCGCGCCCCAAACGCCAGCAAACAAAGCGGCAAACACAATCATCAAAGGCAGCATCAGCCAAGCGGGCAAGCTCGGTGCAAGCGAAAGCGCAACAAGACCTGAGCCCAAGCCGCCGATCATCGCTTGGCCCTCGCCGCCGATATTGAACAAGCCAGCATGAAACGCCACTGCGACCGCAAGACCGGCGAACACAAAGGTGGTGGCGTAGTAAAGCGTGTAGCTCAAGCCCCGCTGGTTACCCAAGGCGCCTTTAACCAACGCAGTCATTACCTGCGACGGGCTTTGGCCAACCAATGCAACTACGATGCCAGCGACCATCAAAGCAATCAGCAAATTGATCAGCGGAATCACGCCAACATCAAGCCAGCGCGGAATCTCCTTTTGCGCGGCGCTCATGCGGGCTCTCCCGCAGCGGTTTCTTTTTGGCTGACCATCAGCAGCCCCAAATTCTTTTCATCGCATTCGGCCACCGGCAATTCGCCCGTGATTTGGCCTTGGTTCATCACAATCACGCGATCAGAGAGCAGAAGAATCTCTTCCAACTCGGTCGATACGAGCAAAATCGCGCAGCCCGCGTCTCGCAGCGCACGCAATTGTTCATGAATGAACTCAATCGCACCAATGTCCACGCCGCGCGTAGGTTGGCCCACCAGCAGCACTTTGGGCGCTTGGTTGAACTCCCGCGCCAAGATCAGCTTTTGCTGATTGCCGCCGGAGAATTTAGACGAACGCAAATTCGGATTGGGCGGGCGCACATCAAAGCGCTGCATCAAATCGCTAGTCGATTGCAGCATGGCAGCAGAGCGCAAAAACAGGCCTTGGCAATATGCTGCCAAGCGCTCGTAGCCGAGCACCGCTGATTCCCAGGCACCAAACTGCAGCACGATGCCGCGTTCATGCCGGTCTTCGGGCACATGCGCCAGCCCGATGTCGCGAGCAGTGATCGGGTCGAGCCAACCGGTGCCATCCTTGGAGGCGTTGTAAGTCTGGCCCAACACCGTCATGCTGCCAGTCACAGGACGTTTCATGCCCGAGAGGATTTCAAGCAATTCGGTCTGACCATTGCCTGCCACACCAGCGACGCCAACGATTTCGCCAGAGCGTAGCGTAAAGCCAATGGCATTTAATCGTTGGACGCCATGGCCATCGCGATAGCTGACATTCTCCACACGTAAACGCTCAGGCGCTGCCGTGTCGTACCCAGCGCGCACCGGCGGGCTTTTGAGCTTTCTGCCGACCATCGCCTCGGCCAATTGCGCGACGGTCGCGTCTTGCGTGGCGCATTCATGCACCACTCGGCCTGCGCGCATCACGGTCACCTGATCGCAAAGCGCGAGCACCTCTTTGAGTTTGTGTGTGATGAGGATGATGGTCTTGCCGCTTTCCCTCAGCCGCCTTAAAACAGCGAAAAGCTGCTCGGTCTCTTGCGCAGTGAGCACGGCGGTCGGCTCGTCCAAAATCAAAATCCGGGCGCCGCGATGCAGGGCTTTCAGAATTTCCAGCCGCTGCCGGTCGCCGACGGAGAGGTCTTCGACCAAGGTGTCCAAGCCGACAGTGAGGCCGGTCTCTTGCATCAGGCTTTGCAGCTTGGCGCGAGCGTCTTGCTGTGCTTTGGGCAGCAGCAAAGAGGTTTCTACACCGAGCACGATGTTGTCCAAAGCGCTTAGGTTATCCACCAGCATGAAATGCTGATGCACCATGCCGATGCCAAGCGCAATCGCTTCATGCGAATTCTTGATCTTCACGGCTTGGCCTTCGACTTCCATCGCACCAGAATCAGCGGTGTAGAAGCCATATAGGATGGACATCAGCGTGGATTTCCCAGCGCCGTTTTCACCGACGATGCCGTGAATCGTCCCTTGGGCGATGGTTAAATCGACATCAGCGTTCGCTTGTACTGCGCCGAAGCGCTTGCAGATGCGAGAAAGCCGCACGGCTGTGCGGCTTTCAACGGGAGTGTGTTTATCGTTCACACAGAAATTCTAGCGAATTTCGTGCCGATCACTCACACTTGTTGGCGGCCATGAAGTCGACAACCTTCAGTTTGCCCGAAATGATGTCGGCCTTTGCTGCGTCCACTCGCTTGCGCATATCCGCAGTGACCAGCTTGTCATTGTTGGAGTCCATCGCATAGTCCACGCCGCCTTCTTTGAGGCCGAGCACGGTCATGCCTGGCTCATGCTTCTTCATCACGTTGTAGACGGCCACGTCCACTTTCTTGAGCATCGAGGTAAGCATCGTGCCGGGCTGGATGTGGTTTTGGTTGCTGTCCACACCGATCGCAAGCTTCTTCTCGTCCTTTGCGGCTTGATACACACCCATACCTGTACCGCCAGCAGCTGCGAAGATCACATCTGCGCCTTTGGCCATTTGAGCTTTGGCCAGTTCGCCGCCACGTGCGGGATCGTTCCAAGCCGCGCCGGTGGTGCCGGTCATGTTGGCAAAGGTCTCGACCTTAGGGTTCGCAAACTTAGCGCCTTGTTCGTAGCCGCACTGGAATTTGCGGATCAGGGGAATGTCCATGCCGCCAACGAAGCCAACTTTGCCCGTCTTGGAAGCTTGTGCAGCCATCATGCCCACAAGGAAGCTGCCCTCATGCTCTTTGAAAATGACCGATTGCACATTGGGCTCTTTCACCACGAAGTCAATGATGGCAAAGTTAAGCTTCGGAAACTCTTTAGCGACTTTTTCAATCGCGCCGCCTTGGGAAAAGCCAATACCGATGATGGGGTTTGCGCCGCGCTCAGCCATGCGGCGGATCGCCTGTTCGCGCTGGGTCGGGTTGGTGACTTCAAACTCCAAATACTGCTTGCCCGATCCCTTTTTCCAGCGCTCAGCACCGTTGTATGCCGCTTCGTTGAAGGATTTGTCAAACTTGCCACCCATGTCGAAGATAACGGCGGGCTGTGCAAAAGCTGACGTAGTAACAAGTGCGGCAGCAGCTACCAAAGTCGAGCGAAAAGAGAAATTCATGGGCAAATCCTAAGTCAATTTGAAAAAAAGCGTTCAAGACAAACGCAACACTAACCCAGATAATGCCTTAAAACGTCCAAGTTTGACAAATGGATTTCCCCTAACTTTCAAGGGATTAATGTCGCTAGAACCATGACAACTTCTACTTTCAGTGCAACGCACGACTGGCGCGAGATTCCTAAAATTGTGCTACACGAGCATTTGGACGGCAACCTTCGCCCGCAGACTTTGTTGGCTTTCTGTCAAAAGCGCGGGGTCGCCGTGCCGGCAGGCACGCCGCATGAGCTTCAGCATTGGATTCACACCCAAGCCAATTCTAGCTCTTTAGAGCGCTATGTGGCTGCTTTTGGTTTGACAGTCGCTGCCATGGCCACGCCCGAGGCTTGCGAGCAAGTGGCTTTTGAAGCGGTGCAAGATTGCGCAGATGACGGCGCACAGCTGATTGAGCTTCGTATGGCGCCCTTGTTACTGGAAGCACACGGCCTTTCGGGTGATGAGGCTGTGAGTGCGATGCTGGCTGGTTTGTCGCGTGGCACTGCGGCCAGTGGCGTTCCATCCGGCTTGATTGTTTGTGGCATGCGAACTGACGCGCCGTCAGATGTCGTTCGCGGCGCTCAGCTAGCAAGCCGATTTGCCGGTCGAGGTGTTATTGGGTTTGATTTGGCTGGAGCGGAGCGAAGTTTCCCGGCGACTTTGCACCGCAAAGCACTAGAGATCGCCCGCGACGCGGGCTTAGGCATAACGTTGCACGCTGGCGAGGCAGATGTTGGCGAGCGCGTGGTGGAAGCGATCGGACTCGGGGCAACCCGAATCGGACACGGCGTTCAAATCACGCAAGGTGATGGTGCATTGCAGCGGATGGCGCTAGCTAAGGAGTCCGGTGTTCACTTTGAAGTCTGTCCAACGAGCAATGCTCACACGGGTGCCTGGCTGGATTTGGCAACTCATCCTATGATGATCATGGAGAAACACGGGCTCAACTGGTCTGTCCAAGCCGACAATCGCTTGATTTCCGTGCTTAGTCAGGGAAGCGAGTTCCGCGCCGCGCATCAGATTTGCGGGATGCGCTTGTCGCAAATCCTGGATGGGCAGATTCGTGCTGCGCAGGCCTCGTTTCTTCCGATAGCTATGCGAGAAATCGCTCTGACGAAGCTTGCAGCATGGTGCCAAACCCACGATGTTCCTGTATCGATCGAGTCTGCGGGCAATGACGATGTGATTTGAGCTTAGAGCACCTACATGCCCGCGCCCAGCGAATGTGGTGGTAGTCAACCCAAAATGGGGATTATTTTTCGCTAAGTCGCTTGAATTTGAGCAAAATAGAATTTCAAATATCCTCAAAATGGTGCTAATTCGATTAATGCACCACAAATGGGCGGTTTTGTTAAATGGCAGTAAGCCCTGCAATATGCGCGTCGCGCGCACGACGCCCTAAACAACCTGAAAAATCGCGCACAATATCGCTTTCGTGTGGCGACTCGGTGCATGGTCTGGTGGCACAAAAAGTGCATACCATCGATATAAGAGCTTTCACTCGATATTTTTCAAACCAGTTATCTAACCTACTAGGAGCAATCTGATGGCAAAGTCGGTCGCAGACGTGATCAAAATGGTGAAGGAAAACGAGGTCAAATTTGTTGACTTCCGCTTCACTGATACCAAAGGCAAAGAGCAGCACGTTACCGTGCCGGTTTCCCATTTTGACGAAGAAAAATTCACGTCTGGCCACGCGTTTGACGGATCGTCGATTGCTGGCTGGAAAGGTATTGAAGCTTCGGACATGCAACTCATGCCTGACCCGAACACCGCGAACATCGACCCGTTCTTTGAAGAAACGACGATGATCTTGACCTGCGACGTGATCGATCCCGCAGATGGCAAGCCCTACGAGCGCGACCCCCGTTCGCTAGCTAAGCGCGCCGAAGCATACATGAAGGCCTCTGGCCTTGGCGATACCGCATATTTCGGTCCAGAACCTGAATTTTTTGTTTTCGATAGCGTGCGTTGGCAAACCGACATGTCGGGCTGTTTCGTCAAAATTGGCTCCGAAGAAGCCGCTTGGAACACAGGCAAAGAATACGAGCATGGCAACAGCGGCCACCGTCCTGCAGTCAAAGGCGGTTACTTCCCGGTACCTCCCGTGGACAGCTTCCAAGACATGCGTTCTGAGATGTGCTTGGTGCTGGAAGCGCTCGGCATTCCTGTCGAGGTGCACCATCACGAGGTTGCTAACGCTGGCCAGATGGAACTTGGCACCAAATTCAGTACACTGATTCAGCGTGCCGACTGGGTTCAGCTGCAAAAATACGTTGTCCACAATGTGGCTCACGCTTACGGCAAAACGGCTACCTTCATGCCAAAGCCTATCGTTGGCGACAACGGCTCGGGCATGCACGTTCACCAGTCGGTCTGGAAAGATGGCGTCAACCTTTTTGCCGGTAACGGCTACGCAGGCTTGTCTGAGTTTGCCCTGTATTACATCGGCGGAATCATCAAGCACGCCCGGGCGCTGAATGCCATCACCAACCCTGGTACTAACAGCTACAAGCGCTTGGTTCCTGGTTTTGAGGCGCCGGTTAAGCTGGCTTACTCGGCTAAAAATCGCTCGGCTTCGATCCGTATTCCGTATGTGGCCAATCCCAAGGGCCGCCGAGTTGAAGCACGCTTCCCAGATCCATTGATGAACCCCTACCTCGGCTTCTCGGCTCTGCTGATGGCCGGTCTTGACGGAGTTGAGAACAAGATACATCCGGGTGAGGCCGCCAGCAAGGACTTGTATCATCTTCCTCCAGAAGAAGATGCTTTGATCCCAACGGTGTGTCATAGCCTTGATCAGGCTCTTGATTGTCTCGATGCTGATCGCGCCTTTCTGACTAAGGGTGGCGTGTTTACTGATGCTTACATCGACGCTTACATTGATCTGAAGATGCAGGAAGTCACGCGCATGCGAATGGCAACCCATCCCGCCGAGTT
>JANPAK010000489.1:0-4148 GCA_031429925.1 Variovorax sp. | reverse complement strand
TTCCTGACCAATTCGTCTCGTGCGACCTGACCATCGATTAACTCGACCACCCGATCGCAGCGCGCTGCGAGGTTGGGGTCGTGGGTGACGATGATGAACGATATCCCTCGGTCGGCGTGCAGCTGCCTCAGCTTGGTGAATACGTCGTTGGATGATGCGGTGTCTAGGTTCCCAGTGGGCTCATCTGCAAGCACCAATGGTGGCTCCATGATCAACGCACGAGCAATCGCAACGCGTTGCTGCATACCCCCCGATAGCTGGTTAGGACGCTTATCCATCGCCTGCGCTAAACCCACTGCCGCCAACAGGTCGCGTCCACGCGCCAAAAATTGTGCGCTGACACGGCCCTCGGCCATGAGAGCAGGTAGTGTGACATTCTCCAGCGCGCTAAATGCAGGCAGCAGATGGTGAAACTGAAAGACGAAACCGAGGGTCTGGCGCCGCCGTAACGTGAGCCCAGCGTCGTCGAGGTCTTGGACAGGCTCACCATCAAGTTCATAGCGCCCTTGAGACATGCGTTCCAGCAATCCGATGATGTTCAGCAAAGTGCTTTTGCCTGAGCCGGACGGGCCGATCAAAGCGGTGAACTCTCCACGCCGCACTTGAAGATCAATGCCATGCAATACCTCGGTCTCACTGGGCTGGCCGATGTTGTATGACTTGCGTACGCCGCTCAGCAGAATTAGCGATGAACCGTTCGTGGAGGTCATGCTACACGTCAAATGCGGATCGCCAGCGCGGGGTCGAGAGCAGCAGCGCTTCGCGCAGGTGCAATCGCTGCGAGCACACCGCAAGCGCTCGTGATTGCCGCAACTTGGAGCGCCGTCACCGTCGATAAAGTGATGCTGAAGAGAGGCAATCCATCGGAGCCACGAACGAACTGGGTGAAGGCCCAAATCAAGCCCACTGCAAGCAAGATACCCAATGCTGAGCCTAGTGCGCCGACGACAGCGCCTTGGAGCAAAAAGATCCGCAAAACTTGCCCGCGCGTCGCTCCCATTGCCCGCAAGATACCTATTTCACGCCGCTTTTGCACCACCGATACGACCAGAACGCTGGCGATTCCTAGTACGACGACGACTAACACCACGGCGCGAATCAAGGTGGTGCTGACGGACTGCGCATTTAATGCAGATACAAGTTGCGCGTTGCTCTCTTGCCAGCTTTCGACCTTGCTGGGGAATTGGCGGCTGAGTTCTGCCGCGATGCGTTGTGCCATCCAAACGTCATGCACACCGATGTCGATACTTGTCGCGCCTCCTGGCAGACCCAGCAGGCTTTGCGCCGCGCGCAACGGCACAATCACGGTGCGGCGGTTTAAATCGCGAACCCCCAGATCGACCAGCGCTGTAACGCGTACTGACTCCAAAACTGCACCGGTTTGAAGGCTAAAACGGTCACCTACTCGGATACCGAGATCATGAGCAAGGTCACGACCGACGACAGCCTCCCCTGGTTGCAATCGTGCAGTGCCTGCTACCACTTTACTGCGCAGCCCGACAATACGGTCATACCGATCCAGATCCACCCCTAATAGCGCGATGGCCTGGGTGGCTTCGCCTCGTAAGGCAAGTCCGCTGCCAGAGACCATAGGCGATACAACAGCGATGTCTATATTCTTCTCCAGCAAGCGGGTAATGGCTTGCCAGTTGGCCAGCGCCCGTACCCGTTGAGCCCGAGCTTGTGTTTCGCCAACGATCGCCACCCCTGCGGGAACGCTCAAGGCGGGTTGCACCAAGTCTTCGGGTGCTCGCATGCTGATATGGGCTTGGGCACCGAGCGTCTTGCTCAGTGTGCTGGCTTGCAGACCAGTGATGAGCGCGGAAATATAGGCGATGACGGCTACACCAGCGGCCATGCCCACGATAATCAGCAGCGTTTGCTTACGACCCTCGACGAGAAAGCGCAGCGCCACTCGAAATTCAAAGCCAAGCCACGGCGTGCTCATGGTGTCGTGCCTGGTAAAGGCGTCATCTGCCCATGCTGTTGCTGAGGGCTGAGGCAGCGTCGCTGCGCTCTTTAACGCTCGCAGCGCCTTGGCCGGACTTCCAAGCCTGCTGTTGCACTCGCACTCGATCACCAAGCTGCGCCTTGCCGCCGACCACAATAAGGTCCCCGGGTTGCAATCCTTGTGTCACGTCTACTGAGTCAAGCGTACGCAAACCCAACTGCACCTGTCGCACAGCCACCTTATCCTGATCGACAATCCAAACGGTTGCCGAGCCCTCGCGATTGCTCGATCGGAGTGCCGACAGTGGAAGAACCTTGGCGGCTTCACGGCGTGCAGTTGCTACTTCAACCGAGAGCGTCATATCCTCTCGCAGGAATGTCGGAACAGGGGGGGTCAATGCAAACTTGACTTCTACGGTACCGCGCTGTGGATCGACAGCAGGCGAAATGGATAGCACCTTTGCGGCGAAACTCTGCCCTGCGAACGCGTCTGCCACAACGCTCGCTGCCTGTCCTGCTTGAAGCTGCTCAAGAAAACGCTCATCCACTTGTGCGATGAGTAGCGAGGGCCCTGCCAGTGCAAGGTTCATCAAGGATCGACCAGGTTGCACAATCTGGCCTGGCTCAACCGAGCGAGCCAGGACGCGCGCGTCGGCGGGCGCTGTGATCACCGATTGCGCCAAGCGGGCGCGCGCCGCTTGGCTGGCGGCGCGCGCCAATTCAAATTGCGCGACGGTTTGCCGCAGCTCGCTGCCGGCTTCGTCGTTGGACTGGATCTGCGCCTGCGCGCTTAATCGCTGGGCTCGCGCTACCTCCACGGCGCGCCGGGCGTCTTCGAGCTTGGCGGTACTTACAAAACCTTTTTGCACCAACTCTTGCGTACGTTGCAGCTCAGTCTCAGCAACCCGCAAATTAGCATCTGCCTGTAAAAGACCGGCAACGACCGATTGCCGACCGGTCGTTCGCAGGCCTTCCAAGCGGGCCTTCGCTTGATGCTCAGCAGCCAAGGACTGAGAAAGAGCGGCAGAAAGCTCTTCAGGATCCAAGCGAAGCAAGACATCGCCTTTCTTGACGAAAGCTCCCTCTTCCACAGGAACGGCGATCACGCGTCCGGTCAATGTGCTACCCACGTCGACCCGCGATGAAGTGGCCACTCGAGCGGAAAACTGTAGACTGCGAATCAGCGCCTGCGTAGTGACTGAAATCACATCCACTTGCGCAGGACGCCAACGTAGCCAACCGATGCCAGCAGCAAGAATCAGCATCGCGGCGATTGCTCCCACGAGGGAGCGTTGACGGATGCTGGATGCGGTATTCATGCTGCTGCCGTTAGTTTTCTGCCAAATCGAGCAGACCGCCCTGCGCCCGCGGTGGTGTGACCCCTAAATGCCGATATGCTGCCAGCGTTGCAACACGCCCGCGCGGGCTGCGCTGCAGGTAGCCTTGTTGGATCAGGTAGGGCTCGATCACGTCTTCAATCGTGTCGCGCTCTTCGCCGATGCTCGCGGCGATGTTGTCGAGGCCCACAGGCCCGCCGTCGAAGCGGTGGATCAGAGCTTCTAGGAGTTTGCGGTCCATCACATCGAAGCCTTGGGGATCGACGTCGAGCATCGCGAGCGCGCGTTGCGCGATGTCTTGTGTGATCGTGCCGTCGCCTTTCACATCGGCATAATCGCGCACGCGGCGCAGCAGACGGTTGGCGATGCGCGGTGTGCCGCGTGAGCGGCGGGCGATTTCTATGCCGCCGTCGCCTTGCAGGGGGCATGCGAGCAGCCGCGCGCTGCGCGTCACGATTTTCGTGAGTTCTTCTGTGGTGTAAAACTCCAGCCGTGCGACGATGCCAAAGCGGTCGCGCAGCGGGTTGGTGAGCATGCCAGCGCGCGTGGTGGCACCCACGAGTGTGAAGGGCTGCAAATCCAGTTTGATAGAGCGCGCCGCTGGGCCTTCTCCGATCATGATGTCGATCTTGTAATCTTCCAGTGCCGGGTAAAGAATCTCTTCCACCACGGGGCTGAGTCGATGAATCTCGTCGATGAAGAGTACATCGTTCTTCTCAAGATTCGTGAGCAACGCCGCCAAGTCTTTTGGCTTTTCCAAAACAGGCCCGGAGGTCTGCCGCAGATTCACGCCCAGTTCATGCGCCACGATGTGCGAGAGCGTCGTCTTGCCTAAGCCAGGCGGGCCAAAGAGCAGCACAT
>JANPAK010000488.1:0-6050 GCA_031429925.1 Variovorax sp. | reverse complement strand
CGTGACGGGAATATAGGCGGACAATCGCTCGACCAACCTTCATGGCGTTTTTCTCATGAGCTTGGTTTGCTCTTGGGTCTTGCTGGACTAGCATTTTGGATCATCGCCTTGCTGACCCACGCCGCACAAGACGCAGCATGGTCGACATCCGGGCAGGTGCTCTCTCAAGCCAGCAGCATGCGCAATTGGGGCGGCCGCTTTGGCGCGTACCTGGCCGACGCCTCTTATTACCTGTTGGGCTACTCTGTCTGGTGGTGCCTCTTAGTTGGCATGCGCGCATGGCTTTCGAGCCTTGCAACTTGGCTGCGCGGTGGCACCGTGCAAACGGCTTCCCGCCCCCTGCTATGGGCTGGCTTGGTTCTGGTTTTGATCGCGAGTTGCACTTTGGAGTGGACGCGTTTGTATCGCCTAGAGTTGCGCTTGCCGGGCCCCAGTGGAGGCATCGTCGGGTACTGGTTCGGAAGTTTGGGCCACAAATGGCTTGGCTTCAATGGCTCAGCATTGTTGGTTATCCCGTTGCTGGTGATCGGTGCGGCTTGGTCACTACGGTTCTCCTGGACGGCTTGGGCCGACGCCCTGGGGGGCGCAATTGTGGGCTGGGCTGAGCGGCGTCGCGAGAGCAAAGAGATCGCGCAAGACATCGTCTTGGGCACCCGGGCTGCTCGCGAGCGTGAAGAAATCGTCACAATTGAACGCGCGGAAAGCGACGAACTGCATGTTGCGCCTTTGGTCGTGCCACGAACGATGGCCGAACCCGTGGAGCCAGTACTTACGGATATGTTTGTTGACGTACCCAAAAGCACTCGGGTCGCTAGGGAACGACAGAAAGGCTTGTTCGCAGAACTTCCCGACAGCAAGCTTCCTCAAGTTGACTTGCTGGATGGCGCACCTGTGGGTCGTCAGGAGACCGTATCCGCAGAGACACTGGAGATGACTTCGCGTTTGATTGAGAAAAAACTCAAGGACTTCGGCGTCGTGGTGCAAGTCGTCGCAGCGATGCCGGGCCCAGTCATCACGCGCTACGAAATTGAACCAGCAACCGGCGTCAAAGGCTCCCAAGTCATGGGTTTAGCCAAAGACCTAGCGCGTGCGCTATCGTTGGTCTCTATTCGTGTTGTGGAGACGATTCCAGGCAAGAACTACATGGCGCTTGAGCTGCCCAACGCCAAGCGGCAAACCATTCGCCTCTCAGAGATCCTCGGCTCGCAGGTATACAACGATGCCAAATCGATGCTGACCATGGGCCTCGGCAAAGATATTGTCGGCAACCCCGTCGTGGCTGATTTGGCAAAGATGCCGCACTGCTTGGTTGCCGGAACGACAGGCTCGGGTAAGTCGGTCGGCATCAATGCGACCATTCTTTCCTTGCTTTACAAAGCAGAAGCGCGGGATGTGCGTTTGCTTCTCATCGATCCCAAGATGCTGGAGATGAGCGTTTACGAAGGTATTCCGCATCTGTTGGCCCCCGTGGTCACCGATATGCGGCAGGCTGCGCACGGTTTGAACTGGTGCGTAATGGAAATGGAGCGGCGCTACAAGCTGATGAGCAAGCTTGGAGTGCGCAACCTCGCAGGCTACAACGCGAAAATCGACGAAGCCAAAGAGCGCGAAGGATTTATCTACAACCCATTCTCCCTCACTCCAGAATCACCTGAGCCGCTAGAGAGGCTGCCGCACATCGTGGTTGTCATCGATGAGTTGGCTGACTTGATGATGGTCGTCGGCAAGAAGATCGAGGAATTGATCGCACGCTTGGCGCAAAAAGCGCGCGCAGCGGGTATTCATTTGATATTGGCGACCCAACGACCAAGTGTTGATGTCATTACCGGGCTGATCAAAGCGAACATCCCTACCCGCATTGCATTCCAAGTCAGTAGCAAGATCGACAGCCGAACTATTTTGGATCAAATGGGGGCAGAAGCCTTGTTGGGCATGGGTGACATGCTCTACATGCCATCGGGAACGGGTTTTCCTGTTCGTGTGCATGGTGCGTTTGTGAGCGACGAAGAAGTCCACCGCGTCGTTGCTTACCTCAAAAGCCAAGGTGCTCCCAATTACATCGAAGGCGTCCTCGAAGGTGGAACTGTTGATGGTGAAGACGGTCTGAGTCTTGAGCCTGGCGGTTCGTCAGGCGAAAAGGATGCCCTTTATGACCGCGCGGTGGATATCGTCTTGAAGAACAACAAAGCCAGTATTTCCTTGGTGCAGCGCCACTTGACTATCGGCTACAACAAAGCCGCCAACTTGCTTGAGGCGATGGAGAAGGCGGGCTTGGTCAGTACGATGGATGCACGAGGCAAGCGTGAGATTCTTGTACCGCAGCGCGGAGACTAAACCATCGTGGGATCATCCATTCGCACGACAGTTGCTATATTTTTTATAGCACTTAGCGCAGATTTATCAAGGGCCAACGGCCTAGATAGCCTTGAAAACTTTGTCAGGAACGTTCGCTCGGGTCGATCTGATTTTGTGCAAACTGTCACGTCACCCACACGCGCAGGCGAAGCACCGCGCATCAAAACCTCTAGTGGGAGCTTTGAGTTTCAGCGCCCAGGGAAATTCAAGTTTCAATACCGTAAGCCCTTTGAGCAATTGATTCTCGCTGACGGCACGCACTTATGGATCTACGATGCCGATCTCAATCAGGCAACGCAGCGAAGTCAAGTGAACGCATTTGCCAACACTCCAGCGGCTTTGATCGCCTCCGCATCGGATCTTTCTGCCCTGCGCTCCCAATTCATATTGGAGAATGCGGCCGACAAAGACGGTTTGACGTGGGTCAGCGCGAAACCAAAATCGGCCGATAGCACGCTACAGGTCGTGCGTATAGGATTTAAAGCGGATGCGCTGCAGCAGCTTGATATCACGGATAGTTTTGGCCAGCGTAGCTTAATCAGTTTCACTAGCCTGCAGGTCAATGCGCCGCTGAGTGCCGATAGCTTTCGCTTCAATCTTCCCGCCAAAGCCGAGTTACTTAGACAGTAGTTTGATTCACCCATATGCTCCGTTCGCGATAAGCATATTCGCATAAGCCAACAACAAAAAAGTAGTTTGGTTATCGATCCGTTTGGGGCACAGTCCATCCCCATGACTGATCTCGCATTTATCCTTTCTGGCTTCTTCGTTGGTTTTGTGGTGGGCCTCACCGGCGTGGGAGGCGGCTCATTGATGACACCGATCCTCATCTTTGGCTTCGGTATCAAACCGATCTTGGCCGTTGGCACAGACCTATTGTTTGCCGCTTTCACCAAGCTCGGCGGAACCGTCAACCTTGCCCTCGCGCGCCGAGTGGATTGGAAAATCGTTGGCACATTGAGCCTGGGTTCCATTCCCGCCGCCCTGCTCACCGTGGGCGCGCTTCATTACTTCGGTGCTGCCCAAGACGCCGTTCAAAAAGTAATGACCACAACTCTTGGCTTTGCCCTTCTGCTGACGGCAGCGGCGACATTGTACAAGGCCATCAAAGGCGCCCAAGCGCCCCAGCGCGATATCAGTGGCACTGAACTTATTGAGGCAACCCGGCCACGCCACCCCGCACTACCGATCATCTTCGGGGCGCTGATTGGTGTTTTAGTCTCGCTCACCTCCGTCGGCGCAGGCGCCATCGGCGTTACGGCCTTGATGCTGCTCTACCCAGCCCTGCCGCTCAACCGCATCGTGGCCGCTGACGTTGCCTACGCCGTGCCGTTGACGCTCGTGGCAGGCCTAGGGCACGCGTCAATTGGATCGGTGGATTGGCCGCTACTGGCCAAGCTGCTTGCCGGTTCATTGCCAGGCATTTGGCTCGGCACCAAACTGGGCAAGCATGTGCCAGACCGCGCGATTCGGTCCATTCTTTCGCTGCTGCTCGCCTATGCGGGCTTCAAATTACTGGCGATCTAAACGTTTTTCTTATGTATCAATACAACAATTTCGATAAAGAATTTGTCAGGCTGCGCGCAGCGCAATATCGCGATCAACTCGAGCGGCGTTTAGATGGGCGCCTCTCTGAAGAGGAATTTCGCCCGCTGCGCCTACAAAACGGGTGGTATGTGCAGCGCTATGCACCGATGCTGCGCGTGGCAATTCCATATGGTGAGTTGAATTCTGCTCAGCTTCGCGTACTCGCTCAAATCGCTCGTGAATACGATCAACCCAGCGCAGAAGTCTTCCAAGCCGCTGTGAATGGACAAGCGCGTTTGTCCGGCAAAGGCATTGAGTTGACAAAGGGGTATGGTCACTTCACCACCCGTCAAAACATCCAATACAACTGGATTCCGATTGAGAAATCTGCCGACGTGATGGATTTACTCGCTAGCGTGAACATGCATGGCATTCAAACCAGCGGCAATTGCATCCGCAATATCACCAGCGATGGCCTCGCCGGCATTGCACCTGATGAGATCGCCGATCCACGCCCATTCTGCGAAATCTTGCGCCAGTGGAGCACGCTGCATCCAGAGTTCGCCTTTTTGCCACGTAAATTCAAGATTGCTGTCTCGGGGGCCGTTGAAGACCGCGCCGCCACTGATTGGCACGATGTTGGCCTCAAACTTATTCAAAGAGATGGGCGCCCGGGCTTCAAAGTGCTGGTCGGGGGCGGCATGGGTCGCACACCCGTGATTGCGACGACGATCCGTGAGTTTCTGCCTTGGGATCAAATCCTTAATTTTTTGGAAGCCATCGTCCGTGTCTATAACCTGTTTGGCCGCCGCGACAACAAATACAAAGCGCGCATCAAGATTTTGGTGAAAGCCGAAGGGCAGAGATACATCGATGCGGTGGAAGCGGAGTATCAAAACATCCTCACGCAAGATGGCGCACCGCACACCATTACCGAAGCGGAGTTAGACCGTGTTTCAAAGCATTTTGTGCCTCCAGCTTTTGAAGAATCTGCGCTTAGCGCTTCTGATTTTGTAGCGAGCAAGGTTAGCCGCATCCTTGAAGTGGCAGCGCATGACGATGTGGCCTTCACCCGTTGGCTCACACGCAATGTGCATGCGCACAAGAATCCGAAGCTTCGCGCAGTGACGCTTTCCGTCAAACGTGTTGGCCAATCGCCCGGTGATGTAACACCTGAGCAAATGGAAGCCGCTGCACAGATGGCCGATCAGTTCAGCGCAGGCGAACTGCGCGTCACGCATGATCAGAATTTGTTGCTGCCTTGGGTAAGCTGCGATGCGCTGCCTGAGCTGTGGCGTGCGACTAAAAGGGCAGGCTTTGCATCGAGCAACATTGGTTTGCTCTCCGACATGATCGCTTGCCCCGGCGGCGACTTTTGTGACTTAGCCAATGCCCGCAGTCTGCCAATTGCCCAGCAACTCACCGAGCGCTACCAAGATTTAGACGAGCTGGAAGATTTGGGCGACATTGATCTGCACATGAGCGGCTGCATCAACTCTTGCGGTCACCATCACAGCGGCCACATCGGCATTCTCGGTGTGGATAAAGATGGCCAAGAGTGGTATCAGCTCACGCTCGGTGGATCCGACGGCAGCAAGATCAGCGGCGCATCGGTTGCAGGCAAAGTGGTTGGCCCATCGTTTACGGCATTAGAAATCCCCGATGCGATTGAAGCCGTACTCAACACCTACAAAGAGCTGCGTGCACCTCGCGGCGAGAAGTTTGAGCTGTTCATCGAAACGTTCAAGCGCTTAGGCGCTGAACCTTTCAAGGCGGCAGCGAATAGCGCGCGCCAAAAAGAAGAAGCCTCGGCATGACGGGAAGCATCATGAAAAACACTATTGAATTAATAGCATCTCACGCAATAAATACAGCGTCAAACGGCTCAAATGATGCTCAACACGTCTTGAAAATTGCAAATGACAGCGATGTGGCGGGTCACCGCCGGGCATTGCGCAGCGCTGAAGTGGTGGAGTTGCATTTTCCTAGCTTCACCGATGGCCGCGCCTTCAGCCAAGCCATGCAGCTGCGCAAGCGCCTTGGCTTCAAAGGTGATGTTCGCGCTACAGGCGATGTATTGATCGACCAACTGGTGCAAATGCAGCGCAGCGGTTTCAGCAGCGCTGTGCTGCGCGAAGATCAGAGCGCAGAGCACGCGGCCACGTTGC
>JANPAK010000487.1:0-11400 GCA_031429925.1 Variovorax sp. | reverse complement strand
CATTGCCATGAACTTCTTGAACGCGGGCATCCCCGTGAAGATGCTTGAGTTGAAGCAAGAAGCCTTGGACAAAGGCATCGGCATCATGCGCAAGAATTACGAAGCTCAAGTGAAAAAAGGCAAGCTGAAGCAAGCCAAGCTCGATGAGCGCATGGGCATGCTCAGCACGACGCTGAGCTACGACGGTTTGAAAGATGCCGATCTCGTGATTGAAGCCGTGTTTGAAGACATGGGCGTGAAAGAGAAGGTGTTCAAAGAGCTGGATCGCGTGATGAAGAAGGGCGCAATTCTCGCGTCCAACACGTCCACGCTCGATGTGGACAAAATTGCCTCATTCACCAAGCGCCCGCAAGATGTGGTCGGCCTGCATTTCTTCAGCCCAGCCAACGTGATGAAGCTGCTGGAAGTGGTGCGCGGTAAGAAAACCGGCAAAGACGTGATGGCCACCGTGATGGGTGTGGCCAAGAAAATCAAGAAGATTGCCGTGGTCTCGGGCGTTTGCGATGGCTTTATTGGCAATCGTATGATCGAGCAATACAGCCGCCAAGCGGGCTTTCTGATTGAGGAAGGCTGCACCCCTCAGCAGGTTGACAAAGCGGTGGAAAAATTCGGCTTTGCGATGGGCCCGTTCCGCATGGGCGATTTGGCTGGCAATGACATTGGTTGGTATATCCGCAAGCGCCGTACCCTTGAGCGGCCCAGCATGAAATACAGCAAGACTGCCGATTTGCTTTGCGAGATGGGGCGCTTTGGGCAGAAGACGAATGCAGGCTGGTATGACTATGTGCCTGGCAAGCGCGATGCGATTCCAAGCGACTTGGTCAACAAGATGATTGACGACCACCGCACCAAAATCGGCCTTAAGGCGCGCAAGATTTCTGATGAAGAAATCGTGAACCGCCTGGTGCTCTCCTTGGTCAATGAAGCCGCTCATATCTTGGAAGACGGCATTGCCAGCAAGGCCAGCGACATTGATATGGTCTACATCACTGGCTACGGTTTCCCGATTCCTAAAGGTGGCCCGATGCACTTTGCTGACCAAATGGGCTTGTACAACGTCATGCTGGCGATGAATAGCTTCTCCAAGAATCCGAACGACGACGCAGCGTTTTGGGAGCCCGCGCCTCTGATCAAGCGCTTGGTGGCTGAAGGCAAGACTTTCAACTAAATCTCAAGCATCCATTTTTGAATCAAGTTCGCATCTTGCCCTTATAAAATCTGCGTAAGATGCTATTAAATTAGGAGCATATTATGACCTCTGCTGTAATCGTATCTACCGCCCGCACGCCGCTTGCTAAGAGCTGGAAAGGTGCTTTCAACATGACCCATGGCGCCACGCTCGGTGGCCACGCAGTCAAGCACGCCATTTCCCGCGCGGGCATCGAAGCCGCCGAGGTTGATGACGTGATCATGGGCTGCGCCAATCCCGAAGGCGCGACGGGCGCGAACATCGCCCGCCAAATCGCGCTGATGGCCGATTGCCCGATCACCACCTCCGGCATGACGGTCAACCGCTTTTGCTCCTCCGGTTTGCAAACCATTGCCTTGGCAGCACAGCGCATCATCGCCGGTGAAGGTGATGTGTATGTGGCCGGTGGCGTGGAGAGCATCAGCTGCGTTCAGCAAGAGATGAATCAGCACATGCTGGCTGATCCTGCGCTGGTGAAAAAGAAGCCTGAGATTTATTGGAACATGCTGCAAACGGCAGAGCAAGTGGCCAAGCGATATAGCATCGGGCGAGACGCGATGGATCATTACGGCGCACGCAGCCAGCAGCGCGCAACCGCAGCGCTGGCAGCCGGTTTGTTTGACGCAGAAATCGCGCCGATCACCGTGAAAGCCGGTATCGCTGACGCGACCTTTGGTCTGATGACCAAAGAAGTCACCGTCAGCAAAGACGAAGGCATCCGCGATGGCACAACGTTTGAAGGCATCACCGGGCTGCGCTCAGCTCTGCCAGGCGGCTTGGTTTCCGCAGGCAATGCCAGCCAGTTCTCGGATGGCGCCGGTGCATGCGTGCTGATCAACGAAGACATGGCCGCCAAACGTGGCTTAAAGCCCATCGGCCGCTTCTTGGGCTTCGCCGTTGCAGGCTGCGAGCCTGATGAAATGGGCATCGGCCCCGTCTTCGCTATCCCCAAAGTCTTGAAGCGCCTGGGCCTGAAAGTCAGTGATATTGATTTGTGGGAACTCAACGAAGCCTTCGCCGTGCAGGTGATCTACTGCCGTGACAAGCTGGGCATCCCGGATGACAAGCTCAACGTCAACGGCGGCGCGATTGCGGTCGGTCACCCCTATGGTGTGAGCGGCCAGCGCCTGACCGGCCACGCCTTGATTGAAGGCAAGCGCCGTGGCGCCAAGCGCGTTTGCGTAACCATGTGTATCGGCGGTGGCATGGGCGCTGCGGGCATTTTTGAAGTGCTCTGAAGATGAGTCAAGCCGATGCCGGCTTGCCCCAAAGCCCCGAAGCTTGGCTAACTTGGGGTAGCCAAATTTTGCAGACGCAGGCGTTTAGCATGTTGCTCGGCGCCAAGCTCACCGCTCTTGATCGCGGAAGCTGCGAACTGAGCTTGCCGATCACGGCGCAACTGCTGCAACAGCACGGCTTTGCGCACGGCGGTGTGGTGAGCTACTTGGCGGACAACGCATTGACCTACGCCGGTGGTACGGCGCTAGGCAACAATGCGCTCACGCTTGAATTCAAGATCAACTACGTGCGCCCGGCAGTGGGCGAGATGCTGATTGCCCGTGCCCAGGCTGAGGCGACCGGTAAAACGCAGTCGGTGTGTCGCTGCAATGTCTATGCAGTCAAAGGCGGTGAGGAGAAACTTTGCGCCGTGGCACAGGGCACGATCGTTGCTGCGCCTTCCAAGGCCTGAAATTCGCGTGGGTCGATGCCGACGAGTTTTTTACGATGCCGAAACCCTTTCTCGGGCCTGAGACGAAACTAACGATGGATTGACTATGAGCTATCGCAGCACCCTCGATTTCCTAATGTATGGCTGGCTCAAAGCCGACGCCCTGAACAGCCGCACGCGTTTTTCGGATCATTCTCGTGAGACGTTTGACGCCGTGTTGGATACCTGCGAAAAAATAGCACGTGACAAGTTTGCGCCGTTCAACCGCACGGTGGATCGGGAGGAGCCACGCACAGAAGTCGATGCACAGGGCGCCTTAAAGGTGGTGCTTCCGAAGGCCACGCATGATGCAAGAGCCGCCTACGCCGAAAGCGGGATGTTCAGCGCAGCGCAGGACTATGCGATGGACGGCATGCAACTGCCTTATGTTGTGGAAGCGGCGGCGAACTCGTTTTTTGGCGTTGCCTCGATCTCCATCGGTTGGAATTTGCTGACGGTGGGCAATGCCAATGCGATTCTGGCCTCAGGCAACCAGATGCAAAAGCAGGTGTTTGCCGCCAACCAATTCAATGGCCGATGGGCGGGCACGATGTGTTTGAGCGAGCCGCAGGCTGGCTCCTCGCTTTCAGATATCACCACCCGCGCGGAGCTCGAAGATGCCGGCGATTCACTCGGACCGCGCTATCGCTTGCGCGGCAACAAAATGTGGATCTCCGGCGGTGAGCATGATGTGACGGAAAACATCATTCACCTTGTTCTGGCCAAGATTCCCGACGAAAACGGCAAGCTCATTCCGGGCACGCGCGGTATTTCGCTCTTTATCGTGCCGAAAATGATGGTGGATACCCAGGGCCAGCTCACCGGTGTGCGCAATGATGTCACGCTCGCTGGCCTGAACCACAAGCTGGGCTGGGCGGGCACGCCAAACACCTTGCTGAACTTTGGTGAAGGCAAATTTAGGCCGGATGGCAAACCGGGAGCGGTGGGGTATTTGGTGGGCGAGCCGGGGCAGGGCCTTCGGGGTATGTTCCACATGATGAACGAGGCCCGTATTGGCATCGGCATGGCCGCCACGTCCCTTGGGTTTGCGGGCTACTATGCCAGCCTCGATTACGCCAAGCAGCGTCCTCAGGGCCGTCCCATCACGGGCGCAGGCAAAGACCCCAATCAGCCGCAAGTGCGACTCATTGAGCACGCTGACGTGAAGCGTATGCTGCTCGCGCAGAAAAGCATTTGCGAAGGCGCCTTGGCTTTGCAGCTGTATTGCGCGAAATTGGTAGACGATAAAGCCACTGGCGGAGAGGCTACCTCCGTTGAGGCCGCGTTGCTGCTGGAAATGCTCACCCCGATCTCCAAGAGCTGGCCGAGCGAAAATTGCTTGGAGGCCAACTCACTGGCGATTCAAATTCACGGCGGCTACGGCTACACGCGCGATTTCCCGGTAGAGCAATATTGGCGCGACCAGCGCCTCAACATGATCCACGAAGGCACCCACGCAATTCAGGCGATGGATTTGCTCGGCCGCAAGGTGATGATGGATGGTGGCAAAGGCCTAGAGCTTTTGGCCATCACGATCAATGCGACGATCGACCGAGCCATGCAAAAGCCCGATTTCGAAAGCGAAGCCAAGCAACTTGCCGGTGCTTTGAAAAAAATCGGCGACGCCACCAAGGCTGCTTGGGCCAGCGGCAACCCGCAAGAAGCCCTGGCTAATGCCGTGCCCTATATGCAGGCCTTTGGCCATGTGGTGTTAGCATGGATCTGGCTGGATGTGTCTTTGGCGAAAGCAAATGCTACGGAATCAATAGCATCCCACGCAGGAATTCATTCGGCCGCACAATACTTTTACCGTTATGAGTTGCCTAAGATTGATGCTTGGCTCACTGTTGTGGCCAGCCGAGACATGACTTGCGCCAACGCCAATGAGGATATTTTTTGAACATCAACCCACGTCACCAAGGCCTCGTCGATACCGCGATTTGGCTGTGTATCTACGGTGGCCTGCTCAGCATCGTCATTTCAGTGGCTCTGGAGCCCGATGACGGCGATATCGCATTTTGGCTCGCCTGCGTTGGCAGCTTGGTGACAGCCGTGGGCATCGGTTTGATTTACATTCGCAGTCGAATGAAATAGTTCATTGTCTCTTTTGGAAAGATCTCTATGTCGCACCGCACCATTCACCAACTGTTCGACCTCACCGGAAAAACCGCGCTCGTCACCGGTGGCTCGCGTGGCTTGGGTTTGCAGCTTGCCTTTGCCTTGGGCGAGGCTGGCGCCAAAATCATGCTCTCTTCGCGCAAAGCCTCCGATTTGGAAGAGGCTACAGCTGAGCTGCAAGCCAAGGGCATTGATGCGCGCTGGGTCGCGGCCGACTGCGCGGTTGAGGCCGATATTCACCGCCTGGCTGACGAAACGCTCGAACGCATGGGCGATGTGGATATCTTGATCAACAACGCCGGCGCTGCTTGGGGTGCCCCCGCCGAAGATCACGCGATCGAAGCGTGGGACAAAGTGATGAATCTCAATGTGCGCGGTTATTTCTTGCTCTCCCAGCGCATCGCCAAAAAGAGCTTGATTGGGAAAAAGAGCGGCAGCATCATCAACATCGCTTCTATTGCTGGCTTGGGCGGCAACCCCAGCGGCATGAACACGATTGCCTACAACACATCTAAGGGCGCTGTGATCAATTTCACCCGTGCGCTGGCCGCAGAGTGGGGTCCCAAAGGCATTCGCGTGAATGCCATCTGCCCCGGTTTTTTCCCGAGCAAAATGACCATGGGCACGCTCAAAGCCATGGGCGAAGAAAAGCTCGCCGCGCATGCGCCGCTGCGCCGCTTGGGTGACGACGAAGATTTGAAGGGTCTGTGCTTGCTTTATGCATCCGATGCCGGCAAGCACATCACCGGCCAGTGGTTGGCGGTGGATGGCGGCGTCAGCGTGATTACCGGCGGCTGAGTCCAGCGCTATGCAGTTTCCGCTGAAGATTGCCTTTGTTGAGCACCTCGGCTTTGAGCTGATTCGCTTCGAAGGCGGGGAGTCAGAGATTCACTGCGCTTTGAAGCCCGAGCTGCTCAATACTTGGCAGGTGGCCCACGGCGGTCTGCTGATGACCCTGCTGGATGTGGGTATGGCGCATGCGGCGCGCAGCACGGAGGAGCGCGGCAAACATGCGGCACCCGGCTTGGTGACGCTGGAGATGAAAACCCAATTCATGCGACCCGGTGAGGACTATTTGGTAGCCAAGTCCAAGCTACTGCACCGCACCGCCACCCTGGCCTTCACTGAAGGCAGCATTTACAACCGCAGAGCCGATGGCAGCTTGAGCGAAATGATTGCGCATGCAACCGGCACATTTAAATTCCTTAAAGCGCTCGCGACCTCCAGCGATGCCGCAGGAGGAAGGGATCTCAAGCGTATCGTACCCAGCGCTTCCGATTGAACAAATTTTGGGTGTTTTTTGGCCTGTAGCCCTCGTAAATGCTGCGTTGCATGCTATCGGATTTATAGTGAGAATATCATGACCTCGAATCAAAAAATCGTCCTTGACAACCGCCCGGCTGTGGAGGCGAGCGCATCTAATTTCAAACTGGTAAGCGAAACGCTGCCAGCTTTGCAAGACGGCCAAGTACTGGTGCGTCATCACTACCTCAGCCTTGATCCCTATATGCGCGGCCGTATGAATGACAGCAAAAGCTATGCGGCATCGCAAGGCATCGGGGAAGTCATGATCGGCGGGACCGTCGGCGAGGTGATGGAGTCCAAGCATCCCAAGTTTGCAGTGGGTGACAAAGTCGTCGGTATGGGCGGCTGGCAGCAGTACAGCGTTGTTGATGGCAACGCGGTCGGTGCGCTGCGCAAAGTGCAAGACGGCCCAGTGCCTTTGTCAGCTTACCTCGGTGCGGTGGGCATGCCGGGCGTCACGGCTTGGTATGGACTGCTCAAAATTTGTGAACCCAATGCGGGTGAGACGGTGGTGGTGAATGCGGCTTCGGGTGCGGTCGGCTCTGCTGTGGGCGTGCTGGCCAAAAGCCGTGGCTGCCGCGTCGTGGGCATTGCCGGTGGCCCCGACAAATGCGCTTATGTGGTGAATGAGCTGGGCTTTGATGCCTGTATTGATTACAAGGAGCACAGTGATGGCAAGGCGCTCAACGCCGCGCTCAAAGCTGCTGCACCGAACGGCATCGATTGCTTCTTTGAAAACGTGGGTGGCTGGATCACGGATGTGATCTTGGCCCGGATGAATGCCTTCGGAAGAATCGCCGTCTGCGGCATGATCTCGCGCTATGACGGTGACACCACGCCGATGGCCAACCCAGCGATCATTTTGGTGAGTCGTTTAAAGATGCAAGGCTTTATCGTGGCCGAGCACATGGAAGTCTGGCCCGAAGCCTTGAAGGAGCTGGGCATGCTGGTCGCTACCGGTAAGCTCAAAGCGCGCGAGAGCATTGCGGTGGGCATCGAGAATGCGCCCGAGGCCTTCCTAGGCCTGCTCAAAGGCCGCAATTTTGGCAAGCAGCTTGTGAAGCTGGTTTGAGCTTGAGGTAGGCCAAAGTGAGCACGGGCAGCGAATTTCGCGACGACGCGCGTTTGCCCGGCTCAGGCAACGCTGCCGCGAGGCGCGTCTTGTCAGCGCAGGAGCTGCAGGCGTTGACGCAACTGTCTTGGTCGCGCTCCTTGCTCGCTTTGGCGCAAACCGCGCTGGCCTTGCTTTCGGGCTTGGCGCTCGGCCTATCGGCTTGGGGCACGGTGCATGCTATCTGGGCGATCCCCCTCGCTGTGGTCTGGATCGGTATCCATCAACACGCGTGGTTTATTCTGAATCATGATGCCGCGCATTACCGGCTGTTGCCGCATCGCGGTGCCAACGATGCGTTGGGCGCGCTGATTGGCATGACCGGTGGCGTGAGCATGCATACCTATCGCGTCACGCACCGCCTGCATCACAACCATCTCTACGGCCCGCAAGACCCCGATACCGCCATTCATGGTGGGTATCCGCGCGGCAGGGCTTATTTGTGGGGCAAGTTGGCGCAAGATCTTGTGGGCTGGAATGCTTGGAAGACTTACGCCTATTTCTTTGGCGCTCCAGCGATCAATGACGATACCGGCGGGCGCATCAATCCGCTGAATGACACCTCGCCCGAGCTTCGCCAAGCCGCCCGCAATGATCGCATTCGGGTGCTCACCTTTCACGTGATGGTGCCACTCGCTCTTTTTTTGATAGCAATCAGCGCAGATTCTGAAGAGGAATATGGCCTGTTTGATTTTCAGGTGACGGCTTGGCAGCCGCTCGCTTGGTATGCTTGCTTTTGGCTGCTGCCCTTGCTCACTGTCTTGCAGCCCATCTTGAGATTACGCGCGATTTGTGAACATGGTGCGGTCACCGATTTGTCCAGCCCACTCACGGCCGCCCGCTGCAACCGCACTTGGGGCAGCGCGGCTAACTGGTTAGGGCGCTTCGTACTGTTCCCGCACCATGTGAATCACCATTTGGAACACCACCTTTACCCGGCGGTGCCACACTATCATCTGCGCCGCCTGCACGAGCTGCTCAGCGCCAAAGGTGCGCTGGAGGGTGCGCAGGTGCGCGACATACCTGACACGCTGGCGACGGTGTTTGCCCCCCGGCGCGATAAATTACAAGCAAAATCTGCCATTAGCCCATAGGAAACCTGCGCAAGATGCTATCAAATGAGTAGCGTCTTCGCTTCTGCCCTGGAGACAAACCATCATGGACATCTTTCTTCATCACTACCCCAGCTCTCCCTTCGCCGAAAAAATCCGCGCGATCATGGGTTACAAAGGCTTGGCTTGGAAGTCTGTCTTTCAGCCGATGGTCATGCCCAAGGCCGATTTGCAGGCGCTCACGGGCGGCTATCGGCGCATTCCGGTCTTGCAGGTGGGTAACCAAATTGTGTGCGATACGATGCTCATTTGCGATGTGCTCGAGCATTTGAGCCCCGAGAAGACGCTGTATCCGCAGGGCGCAAAGGGCGCTGCCCGTACGGTCGCTCAGTGGGCAGACAGCATGCTCTTCACAGTGGCGATGGCGTACAACTTTCAGCCCGCTGGCGCAGCACATGTCTTCAAAGATCAGCCGGCAGACAACCTCAAAGCCTTCGCCGCTGACCGCCAAGCGATGCGAGGGGGTGCGTCGCGCATGCACCCCGCTGACGCCACACCGGCCTACAAAAGCTATCTGCGCCGCATCTCCAGCATGCTCGACGGTCACAGCTTCCTGCTCGGTGACCAGCCCAGCGTAGCGGATTTTGCGGTGTACCACTCGCTTTGGTTCACGCGCCGTATCGTGCCACCGGTCGCCAGCGTGCTCGATGCCACGCCCGCCGTGCTCGCTTGGATGGACCGTATTGCCGCTTTTGAACAAGGCGAGCCCAGCAAGTCAAACGCTGCTGAGTCCATAGCATCCTGCGCAAATGCTGTGCCTGCGAGCAGCCTATTTGGCTCTGAAAATACCTTTCAAGATGAGCATGGCATTTCATTGGGGAGCCAAGTCACCATCGCTGCCGAGAGTTTCGGCTTAGAGCCCAGCAGCGGCGAGCTGGTGGCCGCCACCCGCACCCGCTACACCTTGCGCCGCGTGGACGCACGAGCCGGCGAGGTGTTTGTGCATTTCCCACGCATTGGATTTATTTTGAAGAAGGCTGAATAACATGATCTCGAATTTCAAAGGCAAAACAGCCGTTCTCACTGGCGCTGGCTCGGGCTTTGGCTTGGAATGTGCGCGCATTGGCGCCAAGCTCGGCATGAACCTCGTGCTGGCTGATGTTCAGCAAGACGCCTTGGACAAAGCGGCGGCTGAAATCTCCGGACTCGGCGCACAAGTCTTGCCTTTCAGGCTGGATGTGAGCAAGGCCGATCAGGTGGAAGCCCTAGGCAAAGCTACGTTTGAGCGCTTTGCCGCTCCGCATTTTGTGTTTAACAACGCGGGCGTAGGCTCAGGTGGCCTGATCTGGGAAAACACCCTCAAGGATTGGGAATGGGTCGTGGGGGTGAACATCATGGGTGTGGCGCACGGTGTGCGTGTGTTCACGCCGATGATGCTCGAAGCCGCGAAGAAAGATCCTTCGTATCAAGGCCACATCGTCAACACCGCCAGTATGGCCGGCTTGCTCAATGCGCCGAACATGGGCGTTTATAACGTGAGTAAGCACGCTGTGGTGTCTCTGTCTGAGACGCTGTATCAAGACCTGCACCTCGTGACGGATCAAATCAGCGCCTCGGTGCTGTGCCCCTTCTTCGTGCCTACCGGCATCAGCCAGAGCCACCGCAATCGTCCTGATGAATTCAAAGAGCGCGGCGTCAAGCCCACCAAGAGCCAAATGATCGGCCAAGCGATGAGCGACAAGGCGGTGGGTAGCGGCAAAGTGAGTGCGGCCGATGTGGCGCAACTGGTGTTTGATGCGGTCGCAAAAGACCGCTTCTACGTCTACAGCCACCCCAAGGCCATCAATTCTGTGCAAACGCGCCTCGAAGACATCATGATGGCCCGCAACCCCACCGATCCGTTTGCACACAAGCCGGAGATTGGCGTGGAGCTGAAGAAGGCTCTTCGCGCAGAATAAGGCGTAATAGACCCGAGCAGGCCGAGGGCAAATTACTGGGCGCTGCGTTGCCAGACGGTGCAGCCACGAAAATGTTGGCTTTAACACGGGTCTGAGGTATCTATGGAGCCATTGATGATTGCGCTGGCGTTTGCGGCGGGCTTTGCCGTCCAAATGGTGCGCTTGCCGCCGCTGATTGGCTTTTTGGCAGCAGGCTTTGCCCTGAATGCCATGGGTTTTGAGCGCAGCCCCGCGCTGGACACGATCGCTAATCTGGGTGTGACGCTTCTGCTGTTCACCATCGGGCTCAAACTGGATATCCGTACGCTTTTGCGAGGCGAGGTCTGGGGCTCGGCCACTTTGCACATTGTCGGCTCGACCTTGATTTTCACCGCCATATTGTTTGGTTTGAAGACTCTGGGCATCGCGATGGCCAGCGAATTAGGCTGGACAGCCATGGTGCTGCTCGGTTTTGCGCTGAGTTTTTCCAGCACCGTGTTTGCGGTGAAGATTTTGGAAGAGCGCAGCGAGCTCGGTTCGCTTTATGGTCGCATTGCCATTGGTATTTTGGTGATGCAAGATGTCTTTGCGGTGATCTTTCTCACCGCGACCACAGGAACTCTGCCCAGCCCTTGGGCCTTAGGTTTGATCGTCTTGTGGCCCGCTGCGAAGCTGATGCGAGCCGCGCTGGACCGCGTGGGCCATGGGGATCTGCAAGTTCTGTATGGCGCCTTTTTGTCCTTGGTGGTGGGCTATGGCCTGTTTGAGGCGGTAGGCGTCAAAGGTGATTTGGGCGCATTGATCGTTGGCATGCTGTTGGCATCGCATCCATCCACTGCAGGCTTGGCCAAATCGCTGTTTCATCTCAAGGAGCTTTTCTTGGTGGGCTTCTTCCTCAGCGTTGGCCTGGGGGCATTGCCTGACTTGCCCATGATCGGGATGGCGCTTTTGTTGATGCTGCTCTTGCCTCTGAAGGGTGG
>JANPAK010000486.1:0-11948 GCA_031429925.1 Variovorax sp. | reverse complement strand
AATCTGACTTCGCTTGCACCCGCACCAATTCCGGCGCCAAATTCTCAGCCCGTTGCCGCGCCGCCGGTCACGCCCCCAGTTGTAGCAGTCGCGCCGGTGTCTCCGCCTGTGCTCGCGCCTACTCCAGCTGTGCCTCCACAGGTTGTGGTTGTCTTGCCGCCCCCGATTGCGGTACCGGTGACCGCAGCGCCCTTGACCGGCGAGCAAACCTTAAGGCAGATGTTCGATCAGCGCGATGCCAAGCGCAAAGTTGGCGTGACGCTTTCTAAGCCGCGTCTTAAGATCGGCGAAGACGCCTTGGAATTCAACATCGCCTCAGATCGCGCCGGGTTTGTCTATGTAGCCCTGGTTGGCTCCGATGCGAAATCGGTGTACATGCTTTTCCCGAACGATCTTGATCAGAACAATCGCATTGAGGCTGGAAAGTCGATGAGTTTGCCGCGTGCAAATTGGCGGGTCACAGCAGGCGGCCCGGTCGGAACCAACCAATTGATTGTGATCGTTGCAGATGGCGCACGCGATATCTCAATGTTGGCCAAAAACCCAAGCGATAAAGCGGGGCCATTCGTCACTTCTCTCAATAACGCGCAAGGGCGCGCCGATCTTGGTGCGCTGTTGAGTACCAGTCGCCCTGCCACCGGAGTTGATTGCTCCAGGGCAAGTACGCGACGAAACAACCCTGCATGTTCTGACACTTATGGCGCGGCGATGGTGAGTGTTGACGAGGTGAAGTAGAAGGTATTTCTACAGTTATCCCTTGCGCGTCTTAGACGCATCTTTGGAATTCGGCTAAACGGCTTCTTGCCCAGTCAAGTGTGCGTAGCGAGGCAACGGTCTAGATCGCCAGTTAAAAGCGATCAGACAGTACAACGGATTCATTGGCTTTCTGCAGACGCCCGATGAAAGCCGAACGACCTGAAGTTGCACTCTATCTGTCACGACAGTGGATCAAGCGAGTGAGTTCAGCCGCCCTTTTTTGGCCGCTTACCCGGGTTCTTTTTGCTTCGGGTGGCGCTACCTCGCTCGAGGCTGATTTTCTGCCCCCGACTGACGGGCATCGATACCCCATTGGGCAGCACGGGTTTTGGGGTGCGCTTGCGATCTGCTTCGGTTCTGATTTTGTCGGCCATGGAATGTTCCAGTAAAAAAATAGTTCAACCCCTGATTAAGCCACAAACAGGCCGGGGGTTTGGTAATCGGGGTTCGCGCGATGGATATAGATCGCGGTTTGCTCAAATGTATTGTCCGAATTCAGCCTGTGATTCGGCGTGCCTTGTTCACGCGAGGCGTTCGGGCCAGTGTGCGCAGCACAGTATCCAAATGAGCCGTATCGCGCACATCAATCACAAAACGCAAATCAGCAGTTGGTGCGCCGACTTCGCTATCGCGACCGAGATCCACACTCTTGATGTCGGCTTCAGCGCTGGTCATGGCAGAAGCTACTTTTGCAAGCACACCTTTGCCGCTCTGAACAGTGACCACGACAGTCGTGGCGAAAGGTCGTAGCAGTTCATCGCTCCACTCGACGGCAATGAAGCGTTCCTTGTCCTTTTGCGTTAGTTTTTGCGCAACGCTGCAGGTGCTTACATGGACTTGCATGCCTTCACCGCGACCAAGATATCCCGTGATGGCATCACCTGGGATCGGGTGGCAGCATGTGGCGTATTGAACAGTACCGCCATCGCGACCGTCAAGGACAATGGCACCTTGCGAGATTTGCTCATGGGCGGTGAAGCGTTCCTTGCTCATGAGCAAGGCATCCGGCTTTTGGCCGGTTTCGCCAAGAAGGTTGACCAAACGTTTGGCAACAATGGTCGCGACTCTCTTGCCCAAGCCAATATCGATGAGCATCTCCGCTCGGCTTTTGTTGCCAGAAAAGCGCAGAAGTTTGTCCCAAAGCGCAACGTTGTTGGTCGCGCTGTCAGGCACAGATTCAATTCCTTCAGATCGAAGCGCCTGCAAGAGCAGCTTTTCACCCAAGTCTTGCGACTCGTTCTGCGAGAGGGTTTTCAAGTGGTGACGAATTTTGCTGCGAGCACGCGCGGTACGGACAAATCCCAGCCATGCTGGATTGGGCTTGGCAGTCAAAGCACTGATCACTTCGATGACGTCGCCATTTTTCAACTCGGTGCGAAGTGGCACTTGCTCGCCATTGACCTTGGCACTGATCGTGTGGTCGCCAACATCCGTGTGCACTGCATAGGCGAAATCCACGATCGTGGCCCCCCGCGGCATGGCCATGATTTGGCTCTTTGGCGTGAACACATAGACAGCGTCCGGAAAAAGATCGAGCTTGACGTGCTCCCAAAAATCGGAGGAGTCACGATTCTCGTTGTTTATATCGAGTAAGGATTGCAGCCATTGGGTGCCTAGACGCTCAGCCTCGGCTGCGCGGGATGGCGCGCTCACGCCATCGAGTGTGCGCTGGTCACTTGGGGACTTGTACAGCCAATGCGCAGCCACGCCGCTTTCAGCCACCATATGCATCGCTTCGGTGCGCATTTGAAATTCCACGTTCACCCCGGCCGGACCGACGACGGTGGTGTGCAGCGACTGATAGCCGTTGATCTTTGGGATGGCGATGTGGTCTTTGAACTTCCCGGGCACGGGCTTGTAAATTTGATGGAGCACGCCTAGGGCCGTATAGCACTCAGTGACGCCTTGGACCACCAAGCGAAAACCATAGATGTCTGTGACTTGGGCGAAGCTCAGATGCTTGCTGACCATCTTCTTGTAGATGGAGAACAAGGTTTTTTCACGACCAGAAATAGCAACCGGCAATCCGGCTTGCTCAAAACTCGCTTCGATATCGCGCTGGACTTTCTGGATCAGATCTCGGCGGCGACTCCGCGCGCGCTGGACCGCGCGGGACAAAGTGGCATATCGCCAGGGGTGAAGATGGCGAAAACTCAGATCTTGCAGCTCACGGTAAGTCTGGTTTAGGCCCAAGCGATGGGCAATCGGTGCGTAGATTTCTAGCGTTTCGCGCGAAATGCGTGCCCATTTGTCGCGCGGCATGTCGTCCATGGTGCGCATGTTGTGGCTGCGGTCAGCCAGCTTGATCAGAATCACGCGAACATCACGCGCCATAGCCAACAGCATCTTTCGGAAGCTTTCTGCTTGGTTCTCTTCGCGGGTGTTGAACTCAAGCTTGTCGAGTTTAGTCAGCCCGTCGACGAGTTCTGCCACCGGCGCGCCAAAACGCTCGATCAGCTCACTTTTACCAACACCACAGTCTTCCATGGCATCGTGCATCAACGCCGCCATCAAGGCTTGTGCATCCAGCCTCCAAGCTGCGCAGAGCGCAGCCACGGCGATGGGATGGGTGATATAGGGCTCCCCGTTTGCTCTGATTTGACCCAAATGGGCTTCATCGGCAAAGCGATAAGCTTTGCGGATCTGTTCTACTTCGTCGTGACTTAAATACTCCAGCTTTTCCAGCAGCGCAGCGAAGCTCGCAGCGGCTGCATTGGCAGCGGCCGGGTTACTTTCGCGGCGACGATGGTTGCGGATCGGTTTGACAAGGGCGCTCATGACCCTCAATAGTACCAAGTGCTAGAAATTTCATCCGCAATGCAGCGAGTAGGCAAGAAAAAAGCGCCTAAATAGGCGCCTTTGGGCATGCGAAGCGTCTCTCGGCGCTTAGATAGGCACGCGCTTGAGCATTTCCGTGCCGATCTTGCCGGCGGCGATCTCACGCAAAGCGGTAACCGCGGGCTTGTTTTTGCTTTCAATCTTGGCTGTGTGGCCTTGCGTCAGCATTCTGGCTCGATAGGTGGCACTGAGCACGAGCTCAAAGCGATTGGGAATCTGCTTCAGGCAGTCTTCGACAGTAATACGGGCCATGGGGGGACAACTCCAGTCAAAAGGGGTGGAAAAGCATTGAATCAGTGAATATTCAAGGCAAGAAATGTAGCTGCTTTGGCGCGGCGTTGGGCAACAAACTTCAAGCGTTGCGCAGAAACGATAGCTTTCAGATCGAACAAAGCGCGTTCAAATACTTCGTTGATTATAACGAAATCGAAATGTCGAGCCTGCACGATTTCGTCACGCGCATTTTGCATGCGCAATTCGATGGTGTCGGTCGTGTCTTCGCCTCGGCGCTCGATGCGGGCGCGCAATTCATCTAGGCTGGGGGGCAGGATGAAAATCATCACCGCTCCAGGGAAGAGCTTCTTGATCTGATATGCGCCTTGGCAATCGATCTCTAAGATGACGTCTTCCCCTCGAGACAGGCGATTTTCAATGGCCATTCGGGAGGTGCCATAGCGTTTGCCATGAACATGCGCCCATTCAAAAAAGGCATCGCTCGAGACCAAAGTGTCAAACTCGGCATCGCTCACGAAGTAATACTCCCGGCCATGCTTTTCTTGACCCCGGGGTAGGCGGGTGGTGTGAGAAACGCTGGGTTGGACCTGCGAGTCGAGCTCCATCAACGCCTTGACCAAGCTCGACTTGCCAGCCCCGCTGGGCGCCGCGACCACAAATAGATTGCCTGGGAATTTCATGCCCTATTCTACCTAAAAAACAGGAAGATTAGGGCTGCTGTCCTTGTGGGGTATGCGCAATATGCTATAAAAAGTATAGCAAAATGCTCGCGCTGGATTATTCAATGTTTTGCACCTGCTCGCGCATCTGTTCAATGAGTACTTTCATGTCCACGCTGATACGTGACAACTCAAGCGTGGAGGATTTGCTGCCTAGAGTATTTGCTTCCCGGTGCAGCTCTTGGATCGTGAAGTCGAGCCGTTTACCCAACTCTGCCGCTTTGACTGGGCTGGCGGCCTTGCTAGGTTTGCCAGCTTGAGCTAGGAGCGATTCAATCTCGTCCAAGTGTGCGACCAAGCGAGTGAGCTCTTCGGCAACGTCAATACGGATCGCAAAGGCGGCGGCCTCAGTCAATGCGCGTTCTTGGGCGGCAGAGGCAGAAACGTGCCCGCCCACGCCGGTTTGTTGATTGGCTTGACTAAGCGCCTCGGTAAAACGGTCCAAAAAGCGCTGTTGTTGTGCGGCAACGAGCTTTGGCACCAACGGCTGCGCTGTTTTGACCAGCGCGCGCAGTTGCTGCGCATGGCCGCCAAGCATGCTTGCCAGCCGAGCGCCCTCGCGCTCCCGTGAGGCGATAAATGCCTTAAGCGCCTCTTGAGCCATGGCCATCAGAGGGGCCGCTAAATCGGCATTGCCGGTGCCGGTATCGGTTCGGCCAGAGCCGATTCGTAGTACGTCGGCCACAGACAGCGGCTGGGCTTGTGGGAGCCAGGAAAGCACTTGTTCCTGCGCATGCGACAGCTGTTGAAGCAGGGCAACCGGCGGTGAAGCCTGTACCAAACCAGAGGTATGGCTGGGCACCACGAATGCGCGCAGCTCAACCTTGCCGCGCTTCAAGTTTTGGGTGAGCAGCTCCCGCAGGCTACTTTCGTACCCACGCAGCTCGTCGCCGAGCTTGAACCCCAGATCCAAAAAGCGGCTGTTGACTGAACGAATCTCTAGGCCAAGTCGCGGCTGAGCCGGCGAGCTGTCTTCGTGAGAGGCGAGGGTTTGCAGGCTGGCGTAGCCCGTCATGCTGTAAACTGACATGGCTCTATTATCGCCAATGATGTCTAAGGTCAAACCCGCTTCTCTGCCTCCCGATACTGTCATTGGCGGGTACCGCGTTGTGCGCAAAGTCTCTGCTGGGGGTTTTGGCGTCGTTTATATGTCGGTGGATAGCGAAGGCCAGCAAGTCGCCATCAAGGAATATCTACCTTCCAGCTTGGCGACGCGCGCGCCCGGTGAGCTTCTTCCGCAGGTGCAGCCCGAAAAACTGTCACTCTACCGCCTAGGGCTGAAGAGTTTTTTTGAAGAAGGCCGTTCCCTAGCGCAGATCTCGCACCCGTCGGTTGTAAGCGTGCTCAACTTCTTTCGTGAGAACGAAACCGTTTACATGGTGATGAATTACCTCGAGGGTGGAACACTGCAGGATTTCGTGATCACTGCGCGGGAACTTAAGAAGCAAAAAGTCTTTCGCGAGTCGACGATTCGTAGCCTATACGACGAAATTCTGCGTGGCTTGCGCATTGTTCATCAACACAAGATGCTGCATTTAGACATTAAGCCGGCAAACATTTTTATCACCGATGACAACAAAGCCGTGTTGATCGACTTTGGTGCAGCGCGTGAGGTGTTGTCTAAGGAAGGCAATTTCATCCGTCCGATGTACACCCCGGGCTTTGCCGCGCCAGAGATGTATCGCCGTGATGCATCGATGGGCCCTTGGACTGATATTTATGCCATTGGCGCGTGTATTTACGCAAGTATGCAGGGCTATCCACCCAATGACGCGCCTCAACGGTTGGAAAAAGACCGCTTGTCGCTTGCATTGTCCCGTCTGCGCGGTGTCTATTCCGATAACCTCATTGAAGTGGTGGAATGGTGCATGTCACTAGATCCACTGTCCCGCCCTCAATCGGTGTTTGCCTTGCAAAAAGAGCTTAGCCAAGAAAACGAACGTCGCTACACCCGCTTGTCCGTGGGCGAAAAAATGCGACTCCAGTTTGATAACGTCGTCTCGGATACCAAGAAAGTTGTTGGCAAAGCGACCAAATTTGGAAATGTGAAATGAGAACCGGCAAGCCCATGAAGTTTTCGGTGTTTCAGGTCAGTCGCAAAGGCGGGCGGGAGAAGAATGAAGATCGCATGGGTTACAGCTACACGCGCGAGTCGGTGATGGTGGCGTTGGCAGACGGCATGGGTGGTCACCCAGAGGGCGAGGTTGCTGCGCAACTGGCCTTACAAACCTTGTCGGCCTTGTTTCAGAAGGAGGCGCGGCCGCTGATTCAAAACGTAACTGAGTTTTTAGCAATGGCTTTGATGGCCGCGCATCACCAGATTATTCGATATGCCAGCGAAAAGGGCATGCTTGATACGCCACGAACCACCTTGGTCGCATGTGTTGTGCAAGGCGGGGCGGCAACCTGGATTCACTGCGGTGATTCGCGTTTGTACTTCATGCGCGACAGCGAGTTGGTGACTCGCACGCGCGATCATTCCTACGTCGAGCAGCACAGCGCGGGCATCATCAAACTTGAAAGATTGAACCGCAACGTCCTCTTTACATGCTTGGGCTCACCCACCAAGCCGGTTTACGATATCTCTGGGCCACATTTGCTGCAGCAGGGCGATCGTCTCATGCTGTGCTCGGATGGCCTGTGGGGCAGCACCAACGACAGCGATATCATCCACACGATGTGCAAAGGCCCGGTGGCGCATGTTGTACCAGATGTGGTCGAACTGGCTTTGCGCAACGGCGGTGAACATAGCGATAACGTGACCGTCATTGCGATCGAATGGGAAACCCCAGATGCGTTTGAATCGACGCGCGGCATTTCTACCGACAGCATCAGCGACGGCGTTTTCGCATCCACCATCCAAGGCGGTGTGCTCGGCACAATGGTGGATGATTTGGATGATGCCGCGATCGAACGCTCGATTGCTGAGATCAACGAGGCCATTCGCAAGACGGCGGCAAAATCGATCAAACCTTAAAGTACAGTTGCTCGGCAGGGCAAAAGCGCACAGAACCTGCCCCAAATCCTGTTGTATCGTTCGCCTCTTTCCCGATCTTTTTGCGCTTTCAGCGTCACATCGTATTTATCTTCAAACCACCATGACTTACCAACGTTTAGACAATCGTGCTGCCGACGCGCTTCGCCACGTCACCATCACCCGCAGATACACCATTCATGCTGAAGGCTCGGTATTGATCGAGTTTGGCAACACCAAAGTGCTCTGTACAGCCAGCGTGGAGGAGCGCGTTCCGCCGCACAAAAAAGGCTCGGGCGAGGTCTGGGTGACTGCGGAATACGGCATGCTGCCGCGTGCGACGCATGACCGAAGCTCGCGGGAAGCCGCCAAAGGTAAGCAAAGCGGGCGCACACAAGAAATCCAGCGGCTGATTGGCCGCAGTTTGCGGGCTGTGTTTGATCTAAAAAAGCTCGGCGAGCGCACCATCAGCCTAGATTGCGATGTGTTGCAGGCTGATGGCGGCACCCGCACGGCCAGTATCACGGGCGCATTCGTTGCCGCGCAAGATGCGGTCAATTGGTTGATTGCTCAAGGCAAACTCACTGAGAGCCCGATCACCGCACCCGTGGCGGCGATTTCTGTGGGCATCGTGCAAGGCACGCCGCTTTTAGATTTGGAATACACCGAAGACTCGGGCTGTGATACCGATATGAATGTGGTGATGACGGGCGCCGGCCATTACGTAGAGGTTCAGGGCACAGCCGAAGGCATTGCTTTCACGCGGGCAGAGATGGACGCTTTGCTCGTCTTGGCGGAAAAAGGTATTACCGAGCTGGTCGCCATGCAAAAGCAGTCGCTATCAAAATAATAGCATTTTGCGCAGATTCTGTCAAGTCTACGGGCTAATTTCCCTATGAAGATCGTGCTTGCATCGAATAACAAAGGCAAGCTTGCCGAATTGCTGCCCTTGTTTGCACCGCTCGGGGTCGAGATCGTCACACAGGACTCACTGAGCGTACCGGAAGCACCGGAGCCTTACAAAACCTTCGTTGAAAACGCTTTGACGAAGGCCCGCAATGCGGCCCAGCACACCGGCTTACCAGCGATCGCTGATGATGCTGGTTTGTGCATTGAGGCTTGGGGAGGACTTCCTGGCGTGGACACGGCGTACTACTGCATGCAGTTTGGCTACGAAAAGACCGATGAGAACAACCGTAGCGCCGTGTTGGAGCGTATGGTCGGCGAGAAAAATCGCCGCGCGAACATGATCAGCGTGCAAGTGGCTGTGCTCTCTCCGCTGGATCCGCAGCCATTGATTTCGGTGGGGCGTGTGCATGGAGAAATCGCTGAGCAATGCATCGGTGAGGGTGGCTTTGGCTTTGATCCCGTGATGTTTATTCCCTCGCTGGGCAAGACCATGGCCCAGCTCGATCCAGCGCATAAAAATGAAATCAGCCATCGCGGGCAGTCTGCACGGATGATGGTGGCCTTGATTCGGGAAAACTGGCTTTAGCCTAGTTTGGCCCTAGGCGATAGCCTTTCTTCGTATTGGCTAGAGCACCCTCGACTCACCTAGGCGACACCATCGAAGACCTCAGCGAACCGCAAGATGCCCCAAAGGTAACTGCCGCGAGGCCTTGACTTCGCCCAAAGAAAAGCTGGTGTGTAAATCTTTCACATGCGGCAAGTTGATCAGCGTCTCCATCGCAAAGCGGGAATAGGCTTCCAGATCAGTGGCGAGCACGGTGATCTCAAACGAGCCTTCACCCGAGATGTGATGCACATCCATCACTTCGGGGAGTTTCACCAAGGCTTGGCGTAGCTCGCGGGTGACCGCCCCTGTGTTGACGTCTGCATACAGACGCACAAAGGCGATCACGCCAAGCCCCAGTTTGTGGCGATTGAGCTGGGCGTGATAACCGCTGATGTAGCCCTCTTTCTCCAACCTCCGCACGCGTCGCCAACACGGCGCGGGCGACAGGCCAATGCGCTCCGAGAGCTCGGCGTTCGTCAGCCGGCCATCGCTTTGCAGCTCATGCAGGATGCGAATGTCGAAGCGATCTAAACCAGAGAGCACCTCTTCAACTTCAGCGGTGCTGGGCGCGGGCTCCGGCGTCTTGAGCTGCAGCGGTTGCTTCTTGGGAATGACAGGAGGAGCGATTTTTCGTTTCGTTGCCATGATGCTGCGCGAATGATTGTTGCGAATAATAGGGCGATTGAGCGACAAAAAGCAAGAGTTGATTGTTTGGCAGCAAAGAAACTGAGTCTGTTTGATATGACAATCAAACCATGCGATCCATCATTCAATCCCTCGAAGAATCCAAAATCCGTGAAGTTGCCAATGCTGGATTGGGGCGAGAAGGCGTGTTACCGTTTTGGTTTGGCGAGAGTGATGAGGTCACGCCAGCATTCATTCGCCAAGCAGCAATGGATTCGCTACAGGCCGGAGAGACTTTTTATTCACACAATCTTGGCCTACCTGCGCTGCGCGAGGCCGTGGCCCAATACGCAAGCCATCTGCATCAACCAATCGCAAGCGAACGCATCGGCATCACTGCGGGCGGCGTCAACGCGTTGATGCTGGCCTGCCAGACGCTGCTCGAAGCGGGTGACGAGGTAGTCGCGGTGACGCCTGTTTGGCCAAACCTGACGGCGCAGCCACGCATCATGGGTGCGAGGGTTCATTGCGTGAGCCTCGCGCCCAATGCGCAAGGTGCGTGGCAGCTCGATCTGCAGCGCTTGCTCGCTTCAATCACGTCGAAGACCAAGCTGCTGATTTTGAACGCACCCAATAATCCCACCGGCTGGACACTCACCCGCGCCGAGCAAGAAGCCATTCTTGCGCACTGCCGAAAAACGGGCACCTGGATTTTGGCGGATGAAGTCTATGAGCGGCTTTACTATGCGGGCGACACGGCCAATGGCTGCGCGCCAAGTTTCTTAGATATTGCGACGCCGACGGATCGCGTAATCGCCGTGGGCTCGATGAGCAAGAGCTTTCTCATGACCGGTTGGCGCGTGGGCTGGTTGGTGATGCCCGAAGGCGTGAGCGCCCAAGTGGGCAAGTTGATTGAATTCAACACTTCATGCAGCCCCGTGTTCATTCAGAAGGCCGCCGCGCTCGCATTGCAGCGCACGGAAGAAGTCACGCCCCGCGTCGTAGCGCATTTGCAGCAATGCCGTGACAAACTTGTCGCGCTGCTTCAAGGCACCCAAGGCGTGACCGTCGCCGCAGCGCCTGGCGGCATGTACGCCTTTTTCCAAATCTCAGGGCACACCGATGCGCTGCTCACTGCCAAGCGCTTGGTCTTAGAAGCGGGACTCGGACTTGCGCCTGGAAATGCGTTTGCGCCAGATACTGGAACGATGGGAGAGGGCTGGCTGCGCTGGTGCTTTGCATCGAAAGACCTCACACGACTTGATGAGGGCGTGAGGCGCTTGCAGGCTTGGCTTCAGCGTCAGTGATGTCAAAATATGCATCCAGCCTTTATAAAATCTGCGTAAAGCGCTATTAAAATCATAGTGATGACGCTGCTGCATCTTGATTCTCGCGCTGCCTTTTTGGATGGGGCGCGTCAGACTTTGATCGTTGCACCATCGTACTTGCCCTTTGCCTTGGTCTGCGGCGTAGCTGCTGTCAATGCGGGCTTATCATTGCCGGCGGCGCTGGCTCTGCCCGGATTGGTTTATGGCGGTAGCTCGCAAGCAGTGCTCACCCAGTTTCTGCAAAGTGCCTCGTCGTTGTGGGTCGCGGTGCTGTCCGGTTTGATTGTGAACTTGCGCATGGCCGTCTATAGTGCGGCGATGGCGCCACGTCTGCGTCACCTGAGTAAACCACGCAGAATGCTCGCCGCTGCATTCTTGGTGGATAACGCGTTCGCATTTATGCAGAAGCGTGCCCTGGATCAACCCGAAGAAACAACGAATCAGTTGCTGGCTTACTATGCGGGGCTGACGTGCGTCCTTTGGCCCGCTTGGATTGCATTTTGTGTGCTCGGTTCCTTGGCGGGCAGCTTGATTCCTGCAAGCTGGCAGCTTGATTTTGCAATTCCCTTAGCCTTTATTGCCACGCTTGCGACGACTGTGCGTAGCATGCCTCTGCTGGCTGCCGCAGTCGCCGGAGGCGTGGCTAGCGTTGTGCTGTTTGCGTTACCGCTCAAGCTCGGCTTGATTGCCGCATGCTTGCTTGGCTTACTTGCCGGTTTGCTCGTTGAACGAATGATGCCTACAAATCTGCCCGAAAGCGAGGACGTACGATGACTACACTCAGTGCATGGGAAAGCTGGGGCGTTGTACTGGCCTTGGGGATTGGTACATTTCTGATCAGCTACTCTTTCATCGGCCTGTTTGCCAACCGTGACATGCCTCCATGGCTCACGCATGGGCTAAAGCTGATGGTGCCTGCCATTTTTGCGGCCATTGTTGCCAGCGGCGTTGCGATAGCG
>JANPAK010000485.1:0-1774 GCA_031429925.1 Variovorax sp. | reverse complement strand
GTAACAAACTCATCGGAAGGAATTAGTTGTGAATATCAACGCCACCCTGATCATTCAGATCATTGTGTTCCTCATGTTCGTGTGGTTCACAAAAAGCTTCGTCGTCCCGCCGCTCAAAAAAGCACTGGATGAACGCGCCCTTAAGGTGCACGAAGGCCTGGCTGCTGCTGACAAAGCCAAACTCGAACTCTCTAGCGCCAATAAACGCGTAGAGGAAGAGCTGGTCAAGTCGCGCAACGAGTCCACCCAGCGTTTGCAAGATGCAGATCGTCGCGGTGTGGCTATCGTGGAAGAGGCAAAAGCCAAAGCCAACGAAGAAGCCGCCAAAATCATCGCTGCAGCCAAAGCTGAGGCGGATCAGCAAACCATCAAAGCCCGCGAGGCACTGCGCGAGCAGGTTGCCGTGTTGGCAGTCAAGGGTGCTGAGCAAATTCTGCGCAAAGAAGTCAACGCTTCTGTGCATGCCGATTTGCTCGGTCGCTTGAAAGCTGAGCTGTAAGGACGCAAAGCCATGGCTGAACTCGCCACGATCGCCCGCCCTTACGCCGAAGCCCTCTTCAAGGCCGCCCGCGCTGATCTGCAAGCCGCTGATGCTTGGCTGCAGCCCTTGGCGCAAGTGGCCAGCAACGCGCAATTGCAAGCTTTTGCTGCCAACCCCAACACGAGCGCTGCTCAGGTGTTTGAGATGCTCAGCGGCGTGGCGAAAGTCGCGTTGCCAGAGCAGGGCAAAAACTTCCTTGAAACCGTGATCGACAACGGTCGCGTGAGTGCCTTGCCTGAGATCGCTGTCCAGTTTCGGGCTTTGAAAAATGCGCAAAGTGGCAGCTCCGATGCGTTGGTGCAAAGTGCCTTTCCCGTCGAAGGTGTAGCGCTGGCTGATGTGAGTGCTTTGCTTGAAAAGCGGTTTGGCCGCAAGCTCAATGTGAAGGTGCAACTCGTGCCCGAGTTGATCGGCGGTATTCGTGTGGTGGTGGGCGACGAGGTGCTTGACACTTCCGTTCAATCTCGCCTCGAACAGATGAAAACAGCGCTGCTGGCTTGATGCCAACAACGCAACTTGAAAGAAAAGGATAAGAGCCATGCAACTCAATCCCGCAGAAATTTCCGAGCTGCTGAAAAGCCGTATCGAAGGCCTGTCTGGTAACACAGACGTCCGTAACCAAGGCACTGTGGTCTCCGTGACCGACGGTATCGTCCGCGTGCACGGCTTGTCCCATGCGATGCAAGGCGAAATGCTTGAATTCCCGCCAGCGCCTGATGGCACACCCTCTTTTGGCCTCGCGCTGAATTTGGAGCGTGATTCCGTTGGCTCTGTGATTTTGGGAGCTTATGAGCACATCTCCGAAGGCGATGTGGTCAAGTGCACCGGTCGTATTTTGGAAGTGCCTGTCGGCCCTGAGCTGATTGGCCGCGTAGTCAACGCATTGGGTCAACCGATTGACGGCAAAGGCCCGATCAATGCCAAGATGACCGACGTGATTGAAAAGGTTGCGCCTGGGGTGATCGCGCGTAAATCAGTCGATCAGCCCATGCAGACCGGCTTGAAATCGATTGACTCCATGGTGCCCGTGGGGCGCGGCCAGCGCGAGTTGATCATTGGTGACCGCCAGACCGGTAAAACGGCCGTCGCGATTGATGCCATCATCAACCAGAAGGGTCAGAACATGACCTGCATCTACGTTGCGATTGGCCAAAAAGCCTCCAGCGTGAAAAACGTGGTTCGTTCATTGGAAGCCGCTGGTGCTATGGCCTATACGACCGTTGTGGCCGCTAC
>JANPAK010000484.1:0-6079 GCA_031429925.1 Variovorax sp. | reverse complement strand
CACGGTACCGATCTTGCTTTTGTGGTTTTACATCGCTTGGGTCATTGTGCTTTTCGGTGCGGTGATCGCGGCTTACTTGCCCAGCTTGCTATCGGGCGTGGCCAGACGCGGCGGCACGCCGGGTTGGAATTTTCAATTGGCATTTGAGGTGATTCAAGAATTGGATGCAGCGCGGCAAACCGACACGAGGGGCTTGACCCAAGCGCAACTCGCGGCCCGTTTACAGGTGGACGACTTGCAATTGTCTCGCCCATTGCAAGCCTTGCGCGAGCTCGATTGGATCGGCACTTTGGGCAGTGATGGCGAAGCGATGCAGCGCATCGTGCTGCTGGCAGATGCCGAACGCACAGCGCTACTGCCTTTGGCGCATGCGTTGCTTTTGCCTGCAGAAAGCATTGATTTTTGGAGAGAAACCGGCCTCTCACCCCTAAGAAATATGCGTGGAACGCTATTGAATCAATAGCGATTGATTTGGATCAAACTTGACCGATAAAAATCAGACCCATTGGTTTTATCTCAGACAGTTTGGTAAAATTCGCCTTGCTATATTGCAAATTGAAACGAGTAGCCATCATGAAAAGCCAACGTCGTACCTTTATTATTCACACCGCCGCAGCCGGTGCCACCACCTTGCTCGGCGCCCAAGCGGCCTTTGCGCAAAAACTCGAACTCGTCAAAGACACCGATGCCAACGCAGTTGCGCTCGGCTACAAGACGGACGGCAGCAAGACCGACACCAAAAAGTATCCTAAGTACAGCAAAGATCAAAACTGCGCAAATTGCGCGCTTTGGGTGGGCGACGCCAAAGCACCAGAAGGCAAATGCGCTTTGTTCGCCGGCAAAGCCGTTGGCGCCAAAGCATGGTGCAGCGCTTGGGCGAAGAAAGCCTAAGCGTATTCAAGACACCTGCTAACGGCTGTATCCATGCCTGTTAGCGAAACAATCAGCCAAGAAAAGCCCGCTCAAGCGGGCTTTTCTGCTGCCGATATTTCCCGCATCATAGAAATGGCCTGGGAAGACCGCACACCCTTCGAAGCGATAGAGCTCCAGTTCGGTATCAACGAATCAGCAGTCATCCGCCTCATGCGCTCAGAGATGAAGAGCCGCTCTTTCAAAATGTGGCGAGAGCGCATGAATGCGCGAACCACGAAGCATCAAGCACTGCGATCAGAATCCGTCACCCGCCATCGCGCTTCGCATACGCGGCAGGCTTAATTTTTGAAGCCTTTTGGCATATTACCGTCATAGAATCTGCGCGGCGTGCTATTAAATGCATAGTAAACTAGACTTGATCTGCACTGAGCGGCTGTTTGTCCGACCCGTTGCAGCAAGCCCTTCGGGCGAGCATCTGCAGTACTCGCTTTGAAAGGCCGCAAAAACAACTCGCTGCGCTCAAACACGTTTTTGCTAAAGCGCTACGCGCTTTACCTTTCAATCCTCCGTGCTTCGAGCTTGCTGCTCAATTGGGTCAGCCAAACAGCCGCCCAGCGCAGATCAAATTGCTCCCGCGCCTATCAGGCAACTCAAAACGGCCACGATAGTCAACTTCAAACGCATTGGTAGCCATTCAGACCAGCCGGCCGCGGGATAGCTTTTGCGATCGATCAGGTAGCAAGCCACGAGCAGCGCGGCAATCAACGGTAAGCCAGCGTAGGCGGGCATGATCAGGCCGAGCCAGGCGATGAGGCTGGGCGTGACGCTCCAGATCTGATGAAAGCGGCGTGCGGCGGGTGCCTGAGTGGCGGCGATGCCCCAATGGATGCCGCCGAGGAAGGTGGCGATCAAAGCGGCATAGCTGGTCAGGGCAATCGTGAGCCAGGGGCGCAGATCGGTTTGCACGATCCAGAGCAATGCCGAGAGCAGCACGAAGGGGATGAGACCGCCGTAGCCCAATCGCAGAGCCACGGCATCGGGTGGATGGACGCCTTCAGAGATCGCCTGCGCGGCGGCGGAACTGGCGGTATCGGTGCGCGGCAAAGGGGCGTTGGGCAGAGGCATTTTTCGCGGTCAAATCAGCATCAAGCCCTTATTTTAAATGCGCAGCATGCTCTCAAAAATATAGCGCTTTCAGTTTCCCCCGAGGCGCGCATCAACTCCCGATCACGCCGCCATCCATCTTGCGAATGACCACCGTGGACGAGCGTGGCCGCCCGCCCGGTGTGTAATCGGGCCAGTTGGAAAACTTGGCTGGCTCGGCGGGATCGGAGCGATCGCCTGCGGTTTCGCCCGGATGCTGGATATTGATGAACAGATGTTTTCCATCCGGCGTCCACGCTGCACCGGTGACTTCACTGTTGGTGGGGCCGGTGAGGAAGCGTTTGATTTGGCCGCTCGCCGCATCGTAAGCCAGCATTTGGTTGTTGCCGAGATTGACAAATTCGCCTTTGTACATTTGGCTGGCGTGCATATCGGTTTGAATCCACAGCCGCCCCGCAGGATCAAAGGCCAGGCCGTCGGCGCAGGCAAAGAGATCGCCTTTGATGTTGCCTTTGGCTTCTGGGCGGGTCATCGCTGGGTCACCAGCGAGCACCAAATGATTCCATTCGAACTGCACGGCATTGAAATCGCCGGATTCCTTCCAGCGAATGATGTGGCCGTGGGCGTTCATGTTGCGCGGGTTGGCAGCGTCGGCGGCAGGCTGGCCTGGCGTACCGCGCGTGCTGTTGTTGGTGAGTGTGCAATACACCCAACCGTTGTTGGGATCAATCGCGAGCCACTCGGGGCGATCCATCTTGGTTGCGCCGAGCGCATCGCTGGCTTGGCGGGCTTTGATCAGCACCTCGCCTTGATCGACAAAGCCATTGGCCGCAGTGAGCGGGCCTTGGCCATGAACGAGTGGCAGCCACGCGCCCTTGCCGTCCGCGTTGAAACGAGCCACATACAACACGCCGTGGTCAAGCAACTCGCGGTTGGCCTGCGCTTGACTCATGCCACTGCTGGCAGGCTTGATGGCATCGCGGCTGACAAATTTGTAGATGTATTCATTGCGCGCGTCTTCGCCGCTGTAGACCACCGCGCGGCCCTCTTTCGTGACCGCAACCCAAGCGCCTTCATGTGCGGCGCGGCCCAGAGCGGTGCGTTTGATGGGCGTGCTGCTTGTATCCATGGGGTCAACTTCGACGACCCAGCCAAAGCGGTTGGGCTCGTTGGGTGTTTTGCTGATGTCAAAGCGCGGGTCATGCTCAGGCCAGCCGAAGAAGGATTGCTTTCTCAGCCCCCAGCGGCGTTGATGCGGGTCTTTGTCATCGGCATTGGCAAAGTAGAAGGCAAAGTTTTCTTCGCCGGAAAGATAGGTGCCCCAAGGTGTTTGGCCGCTGGCGCAATTGTTGATCGTGCCCAAAATGGTCTCGCCGCGCGGGTCTGCGGCGGTGCGCATCATGGCGTGGCCGCGGCATGGTCCCCCAATCGAAAAGGGTGTGTTGGCGGTGATGCGGCGGGCGAAACGGCTGGGGCGCACCATCTGCCAGTCTTTGCCGTCGTCTTGCACCTCAATCACGCTGATGCCGTGCGCGGCCTGCGATTTGCGCACCTTCTCGGGCGTCCAATCTCGCATGCCGCCGACATGCAGCAAGCCATCGTCCACGTATTCGTGGTTCATCACGAGCAGACCGCGCTTGCTGCCATCGAGGCTGTAAAAATGGATGCCATCATGGTGCATGCCCATTTGCGCCGCTTGCTCCGCAGCGCTGTTGCTGCCATCCATTTTGTAGGGCGGCATGTTGCCTGCAACACCGACAGCCTCGCCCCAAGGCGCGATGGCTTTGGCGCGGTAGCCCTCTGGCACGATGAGCTTGTCGCTGGCGTCGATCGGGATGGATTTGAAGCTCAGCGCTGCCGCCTGCGCGATCGGTCGCTGAGCACAAGCCGCCAGCGGCAACAGGGCCACAGCGCTGGCAGCGCCTAAGGCACTCAGAAACACGCGTCGCTCGGGCGAGCTGACTTCGTGGATGCTGGGATTGTTCGATGGATTGCTGTTTTCCATCTGATTAAAGTCTTTGGCCATGGTGTCTCCTCGTTAAATGACGATTTTGTGACAGTCATTTTAGGCCTGAGATCGGTTTTGTCAGTCCTCTGCAAGACAAAGCGCCATAATTATGAATTCAGTTTTCCAGCTCTGAAAGAGACACGATGACCGCCTACAAAGACTTTTACCAACGCTCCGTATCGCAGCCCGATGCTTTTTGGCAAGAGCAAGCGTCGCTCATTGATTGGTTCACACCGCCCGAGCAGATTTGCGACGATTCCAACCCGCCGTTTGCCAAATGGTTTGCCGGTGGCAAGACCAATCTTTGTCATAACGCGGTGGATCGCCATTTGGCGGAACGCGCGGCGCAGCCTGCCGTGGTGTTTGTGAGCACGGAAACCAATACCGAAAAGACCTATACCTTTCGCCAGCTTCACACCGAAGTGCAATGCTTGGCGGCTATTCTGAAAGAGATGGGTGTGCAAAAGGGCGATCGGGTCTTGATCTACATGCCCATGATTGCCGAGGCCTTGTTTGCGATGCTGGCTTGCGCGCGCATCGGCGCGATTCATTCGGTCGTATTTGGCGGCTTTGCCAGTGGCTCTTTGGCGTCCAGAATCGATGATGCCGCGCCACGCGTGGTGATCACGGCCGACGCCGGATCGCGGGCGGGAAAAATCGTGCCTTACACCCCTTTGCTCAAAGAAGCGGTGGCTTTGGCAGGCAGCAAGCCTGATGGAATTTTGATTGTGGATCGTGGCCTATCCGCTATTGATTTAGGAGCGCTTCACGCAGTCGATTACGGGTCTGCAAGGCAAAAGCACTTGAATTCTGAAGTGCCTTGCGCGCATTTGGACAGCACCGACATCAGCTACACGCTTTACACCAGCGGTACCACCGGCAAACCCAAAGGAGTGCAGCGCGATGTGGGCGGCTATGCCGTTGCGTTGGCTGCCAGCATGAAGTACATCTTTGACTGCAAACCGGGGCAGGTGTATTTCGCCACCAGCGATATCGGTTGGGTCGTGGGTCACAGTTACATCGTCTATGGCCCATTGATCGCTGGCATGACCACCTTGTTTTACGAAGGCACGCCGGTGCGGGGCATGGACGGTAGCGCTGATGGCGGCATTTGGTGGAGCTTGGTCGAAAAATACAAAGTCACGCATATGTTCAGTGCGCCCACCGCCATCCGCGTGCTGAAAAAGCAAGACCCAGCCTATCTCAGCCAATACGACCTTTCATCGCTGCAAGCCTTGTATCTCGCCGGCGAGCCGGTCGACGAGCCAACCGCACGATGGATTGCAGCGGGCATCGGGAAACCGGTGATCGACAACTACTGGCAAACCGAGACCGGCTGGCCGATTTTGGCATCCGCCAATGGCGGCGGGCTCGCCGGCGTGCCGCCGCAATTTGGCAGCCCCGGCGTGCCTATGTATGGCTACAAGGTGAAACTGGTGCATGAAAGCACCGGCGAGGAGCTCAAAGGCGATGGCGAAAAGGGCGTGGTCGTGATCGAAGGTCCGCTGCCACCGGGCTGTATGCAGACGGTCTGGCGCGATGACAACCGATTTGTCAATACCTATTGGAAGAGCGTCCCAGGGAAAATGGTCTATAGCACCTTCGACTGGGGCATTCGCGATGCCAATGGCTACTACACGATCCTTGGCCGCACCGATGATGTGATCAACGTCGCCGGCCATCGCTTGGGCACCCGTGAAATTGAAGAAAGCATTGCAGCGCACCCGAATGTGGCAGAAGTGGCGGTGGTCGGCGTTGCGGACAACCTCAAAGGGCAAGTTGCGATGGCCTTTGCCGTGGCGAAGGACGCCAGTGGGCTCGATTCCGCCCATGCCCGTCTGAAGCTGGAGGGCGAAATCATGAAGCTCGTGGACGGCGATCTTGGCGCAGTGGCCCGCCCAGCCCGCGTGTATTTCGTGAGCTTGCTGCCCAAAACCCGCTCTGGCAAGCTGCTGCGCCGCGCCATTCAAGCGATATGCGAGGGCCGCGATACCGGAGATTTAGCCACGCTGGACGATCCTGCCCCCTTGCTGCAGATCAAAGAATTGGTATCGATGAAATAATCGACTCAGTTGTACGACTGAGCTGAATGAC
>JANPAK010000483.1:0-2064 GCA_031429925.1 Variovorax sp. | reverse complement strand
TTCAGGGTGGCTCCGATTATTTTATAGGAATAGCCTTTGATGATAAGGCTTACAATTTCTATTTCCCTGGGAGTAAGGTTATATTTCTCGCAATTAAGTTCTATTAGATGTTCAAGATTCTGCCCGGATGTGAGTAGTAGATTGTATTCCAGTCTGGATTGGTGTATTGAGGATCGGATGTAAACTATAGTCATTATGAGAAAACCTGCATTGGTAACGGAATGTTCCAACACTTGAAAGTCTCCAAAGAAGACAATCACCGGCAAAGCCACCCAGCACAATAGCGCCACATAAGCTGCAATAACCAGCTCAAATTTGGCCTTATCAGAATATTCCTTTTCCTGAAACTTGAAAATGAAAGCCCTTGTGGTGACACCGATAAATGCAATGCCGTAAAGAAATGGAATAACTACTGTTAGTCTGCGACTAAAATCAAGGTTCCCAGTAATGTAATAAGGAACTACAAACAAGAAGATGAAAGGTGCAAGAAGAAAAATGAGCGAACCAAACGTTGCAAAGGACTTCAGTAGCTTAAGATCAAATGCTTTGTAAAAATAATAAACGCAGTACATGGACATCGTAAAGGCTACGAGATAAGCAATTACTGTCTGAAGCTCTATGGCGAAAGAGATATTTTTATCCGGAAAAAATCCACTTGTAATGTTGTAAAGAATCAAAAGGACCAGCAAGACTAAATATAAAAGGCGCTTCTTATCATCTTTTCTTTCAAGGAAATGAATTATCTGAAAGAAGAGCATTAATATTTCGAACATGATTATCGAGAATGTAACCATATGCATTTCCGTACCCATGAAGTTCATAAATGTGCTGTTTAATCCATCTGCCACTTTCCAATCCGTATAAAGCCCAAACATCAAAATGAGAGTATCAAGTCAAACTTTGGCTGTTTGCTTTCCGCAATAGGTATAGAGTATATGTAAGATTTAGTGAGTGAAAAATTTCAAATCCATGATTTTGATACCAAGGAAGATTTCTCTCTACCGAGGTTTCAAGGTAAATGGGTCGTTTGCTCCGTTGGGACTCTTGAATGATTTCATCTAATAGCAGACTTCCTTTTCCTCTGTTTTGAAGTTCAGGTTTTACTCCAATGAACCAGAGATAACTGAATGGCTCTTTGGGATGGAATGATTTAATCTTCGTCTCCCTTCCCAATACTGTACCAACTCTATTAAACCCGATGACCGATAAAGCAAGTTTAGCATCCCACAAAAGAGCGTTTAACGTTGTCTGTTTCCTATCTGGCAGAAGGATTAATGCACAGGCTTGTTCATCGTCTGAAATCCAAACTTCTCCAAAAGCATGACAGACATTAAAAGAATATTCCATCAATCCGCCAATGCGCTCTTTCCGTTTCGCATCTTGCTTGACTACATAATTGACACTCTTATTGTCATCAAATGATTTTGAGAGAATATCGACAATGAGCGTCTTTTGATGTGCAACAGCCCTCTTCATAAGTGAAACACTTTAAAGAAAAAAAGCAATGCCTAGACGAGATTTTAGGCATATGAAAATTACTTAGAAGGGCAAGTAATTATTACCTCAAATAAGTGAAGTAGCAATTTTTAGGCGAGTTCTAATACACTTTAGCGATGATTTTGACAGGAATGAACAGGGGTCGCTCCAATACCTCTATAGACAAAAAGTTGCCTTAGCGGTTCATGGTTCATTTAAAAATAACTTCATTCTCAAATACCATCATCCATCATCAAATCCAATCAATCATAATGAAATTTCACTAAGCATTCACAAGGATTATTTTCGTCAAATTGTTAAATTTAAGTAAGCGTTTCCTTTGTATCCAATCGTCTGTATCGGGTACAAATGGACAAATTAAAACCAGAGAGATTAGTTGAAATGCTTAAGAAGGACGGCATTGTAGTTTCGATTGAGCACGCTGCTTGCATTCTTCAGTTTCTTAGGGTGCTTGCTGATATTGCCGTGAATAATCACTTGCATAAAGGCAAGCAATAATATTCAAGAAAATTAATTTTGTACCTAAATTATTTGCGCCATGAAAACAGCCGATTTATATGTCAGAGT
>JANPAK010000482.1:0-1751 GCA_031429925.1 Variovorax sp. | reverse complement strand
AAACCGGAAACGTCGTAGCTTTTTTGGCCAATGACAACGCGTTTGGTCGCGATGGTGTGAAGGCCGCCAAGGAATTCATGAAGAAAGCCAAGGTGGTGCATGAGGAATATCTGCCCGTGGGCACGACCGATTTCACTGCTGGCCTGCAGCGCATCATTGACAAGCTCAAGGATCAGCCGGGCAAGAAATACATTTCGGTGGGCTGGTCGGGCAGCCCCACGCCGTTTCCAAAAATCGCCGATATGGATTTGAAGAAGCGCTTTGGCATTGATCTGGCCACCGGCGGCAACATCCTTCCCGCGATGGTGGCTTACAAGAGCTTCCCCGGCATGGAAGGCGCGCTGTATTACTACTTCGGCATCCCGAAAAACAAAGCCAATGAATGGCTGGTGGCCAACCATTACTTGAAGTTCAAGCAGCCGCCAGATTTCTTCACGGCGGGCGGCATGAGTGCGGCCATGGCGGTGGTGGAAGCTTTGAGAAAAACCAATGGCGATACCAACACCGAGAAGCTGATCACGGCCATGGAAGGCATGAGCTTTGAAACGCCCAAAGGCAAGATGACTTTCCGCAAGGAAGACCATCAGGCCATGCAAGACATGTTTCACTTTCGCATCAAAAACGATCCGGCCTTTGCCTGGGGCGTGCCTGAGCTGGTGCGCGTGATTCCGGCCAGTGAATTGAACATTCCCATTCGCAATAAGCGCTGATCCTCATTCGACTCAAGAGCCTGCAGGCTTGCGCAATGCGTAAGCCGGGGCATTGCTCATGCTTGAAACCCGAGAACTCACCATTCGCTTTGGCGGCCATGTGGCAGTCAATGCGGTGTCTTGCTCCTTTGAGCCGGGCACGCTGACGGCCATCGTCGGCCCCAACGGCGCCGGCAAAACCACCTACTTCAACCTGATCTCTGGCCAGCTCAAGGCCAGCAGCGGCCAGGTGTATTTGGGTGGCAAGGAGCTCTCTGGCATGAGCACTTCTGCGCGCACGCGTGCAGGCCTGGGGCGAGCCTTTCAATTGACCAACTTGTTTCCCACGCTCACGGTGCTAGAAAACGTCCGGCTCGCTGTGCAGGCTACGCTGGGTGGCTCGCATCGGCGCGGGCTTAATCTTTGGAGCATTTGGAGTGATCATCGCGATCTGGTCAAGCGCGCCACGGAGATTCTGGAAACGGTGGCGCTGGCGCATCTGGCGAGCAAGAGCGCAGCGAGCCTGCCGCATGGGGATCAGCGCAAACTGGAAGTGGCTTTGTTGATGGCGCTGGATCCGCAGGTGTATATGTTTGACGAGCCCACGGCAGGCATGAGCCACGAAGAAGCGCCCGTCATTCTGAATCTGATTCGTCAACTCAAAACCGATCGCAGCAAAACCATCCTGCTGGTGGAGCACAAGATGGATGTGGTGCGCGAGCTGGCTGATCGCATCATCGTGCTGCACAACGGCGCCCTGGTGGCGGATGGCGAGCCGGCAGCCGTGATTGCCTCACCGATCGTGCAGCAAGCGTACCTCGGTGTCTTCGAGCCCGAGGTGAGCCCTGCGGCGGCACATGAAGGATCCCGCTCCGAGAGAGGGTTTGCTCAGCATGGCTAACCAACTGTTGACGCTGTCCGGCGTGCACACGCACATTGGCGCTTATCACATCCTGCATGGCGTGGACTTTTCGGTGCCTGAGGGCGAGGTGACGGTGCTGCTGGGCCGCAACGGCGCTGGCAAGACCACCACTCTGCGCACCATCATGGGCTTGTGGCAGG
>JANPAK010000481.1:0-7212 GCA_031429925.1 Variovorax sp. | reverse complement strand
ACCAAGCTCATGAGAAAAACGCCAAGAGGGCTGGTCGAGCGATTGTCCGCCTGTATTCCCACCGCGAGCACCGGAGCGCGCGCCTTGAGAAGTGAGGGTGTCAAGAGAGTACGTCATTGCTATGGTTTTGAGAGTCCATAGCTTACCCTAAAGCGCTGCGCTAGCCCAAGGTGTTGAGGCGATCTCGAATAACGACCGCACCGGTTTCAAGTGTTTCGATAAAGCCACGCTCCTCGAGATCCTTCATCACGCGGCTGACCATTTCTCGCGAAGCGCCTACCATCTTTGCCAAATCCTGACGAGACACCTTGTCGCGAATGATGACGTTACCTGCCGTGTCAGTTTCGGCTGCTTCAATCAGCGCTCGAGCGACTCGGCCGTAAACGTCCATGAGTGCCAACGATTCAATCTTACGATCTGCACTGCGCAGCCTCTGAACGAGCCCTTTCATGACTGCATAAGCCATTGAGGTGTTTTCGGGCAAACACCGGGCAAACTCCAGTCTGCCAAGCATCAAGGCGTCGGTCTGTAACTCGGCACGGACGGAAGCAGAATGCGGCTCATTGTCAATAAGGCTCATCTCTCCGATGTAATCGCCCTGTTGAAGGTTGGCCAAGATCACCTCGCGACCACGACTATCCGCCGTGAATACTCGGCAACGTCCGGTCAGGATGATGAAAAGCGCATTGGACTTTTTCCCCTGCTCGACGAGCAGTTCACCCCGCTTGAACCGACGCTTAATCACCGCCTCGGCGACCGCTTCAGCTTGACTGGACGTCAACATGGCAAAAAGTGGTACTCTGCGAATCAATTCCAAGTTAGAGACCATCGACATACTGCAATCCTCGCGCGTGTTGTAGTGAAAGACGCTGCACTTCAGCTGCTCTTAAATTTTGGGATATCAGCTCAAGCCCGGGCATGAGATTACCGGGATAATCCAGCTTGCTTGACATTGCAAAGAATAAACTTTAACCCAATTGTGGCAAATTGACCACATGATAATCCCCCAAAAAGTGAATTTATGAAACATGCCAAAGTGCTTATTCTCGGCTCCGGTCCGGCTGGGTATACTGCCGCCGTCTATGCCGCTCGCGCAAACCTCAGTCCTGTGCTCATCACAGGTATGGCGCAGGGTGGTCAGCTCATGACGACCACTGAGGTCGACAACTGGCCCGCCGACGTGCATGGCGTGCAAGGACCGGAGTTGATGCAGCGCTTTCTCGAGCACGCTGAGCGCTTTAAAACTGAAATCATTTTTGACCACATCAATAAGGTTGATTTTTCCAAGCGACCGTTCACTTTGACCGGTGATAGTGTGAGTTACACCTGCGACAGTCTGATCATTTCGACTGGCGCGTCGGCAAAGTATCTAGGCATTCCGAGCGAGGAAGCATTCATGGGCAAGGGTGTTTCGGCCTGCGCAACGTGTGATGGCTTTTTCTATCGAAATGAGACTTGCTGTGTGATCGGCGGAGGGAACACAGCGGTTGAGGAGGCGCTGTATTTGTCGAACATTGCCGATAAGGTGTACTTGGTTCACCGCCGCGACAAGTTCAAAGCTGAAGCGATACTGATTGACAAAGTCATGGCCAAAGTGGCGGAGGGGAAGATTGTTTTGAAGCTGTGGAGCACGCTCGATGAGGTTCTTGGTGATGCTACGGGCGTGACGGGCATTCGTCTGAAAAACACCCAGAGTGGCTCAACTGAGGACATCACCTTAAAAGGCTGCTTCATCGCTATTGGCCATTCACCGAACACCCAGATTTTTGAAGGGCAGTTGGAAATGAAGGGTGGTTACATCATCACCCAAGGCGGTCTGAATGGTTTCGCCACGCAAACCAGCGTCCCCGGCGTTTTTGCTGCCGGCGATGTTCAGGATCACGTCTACCGGCAAGCAATCACGAGCGCAGGTACTGGGTGTATGGCTGCTTTGGACGCGCAGCGCTTTCTAGAGCAGCAAGATTAAGGCAAGAGTAGCGCGGTTGTTAGTAAGAGCTAACCATGCTATAATCAAAGGCTTCTCGGAATTCGCCGAGGGTTTACTCATTAAGAGGTTCTTATGTACGCGGTCGTAAAAACCGGTGGCAAACAATACAAAGTTGCTACTGGCGAAAAATTGAAAATAGAACAGATTGCTGCGGACGTGGGCCAGGAAATTGTGCTTGACCAAGTGTTGGCCGTCGGAAGCGGCGATCAACTTACGGTAGGTACTCCTGTGGTCGCGGGTGCATCAGTCAAAGCCACTGTGATTGCTCAAGGCAGGCACGACAAAGTGCGCATCTTTAAGATGCGTCGTCGTAAGCACTACCAAAAGCGTCAAGGGCATCGTCAAAACTTTACCGAAATCGAGATCAGCTCGATCATCGGCGCTTGAAACCTGGAGGCACATTAAATGGCACAGAAAAAAGGCGGCGGCTCGACGCGAAACGGGCGTGACTCACAGCCCAAAATGCTCGGTGTGAAGGCCTACGGAGGCGAACTGGTTTCGGCTGGTTCGATCATCGTGCGTCAGCGTGGTACCAAGTTTCACCCCGGCGTCAATGTCGGCATTGGCAAAGACCACAGCTTGTTTGCGCTGAAAGACGGACATGTGAGCTTCGGCCACAAAGGTGCGTTGAATAAGCAAACCGTGAACATCACGGCTGCTGCGTAACTCCACCGACTCCCCAAAAGCCCCGCTAGCCGGGGCTTTTGTTTTTGATCAGAATCTCGCTCTATGAAATTCGTTGACGAAGCCTTTATAGACATCGCCGCTGGCGATGGCGGAAATGGCTGCGTGTCGTTCCGTCACGAAAAATACAAGGAATTTGGAGGCCCCAATGGTGGCGATGGTGGTCGCGGCGGCAATGTCTACGCGGTGGCTGACGATAACCTCAACACCTTGGTTGACTACCGTTTTTCACGCCGCCACGAAGCCAAACGCGGTGAAAACGGGATGGGATCAGACATGTTTGGCGCAGCCGGCAATGATGTGGTGCTGAAGATGCCGGTTGGGACGATCATCTCCGATGCTGAAACAGGCGATGTGATCATGGAACTGCTGGAAGTTGGCGAGCGCCGCTTGATTGCGCAAGGCGGCGACGGTGGCTACGGAAACATGCGCTTCAAAAGCTCCATCAACCGCGCACCTAGACAGAAAACCCCGGGTGGTTTGGGTGAGCGAAAGGAACTGAAGCTGGAGCTGAAAGTGTTGGCCGATGTGGGATTGCTCGGCATGCCCAACGCTGGGAAGTCCACCCTGATTGCGTCGATTTCCAATGCCCGGCCCAAGATTGCCGACTACCCCTTCACGACCCTGCACCCCAACTTGGGCGTCGTGCGGGTTGGCCCTGAGCAGAGCTTTGTCGTGGCCGACGTGCCCGGTTTGATCGAGGGCGCTAGCGAGGGGGCAGGTCTGGGGCATCAGTTTTTGCGGCATCTCCAACGCACGCGCTTACTGCTTCACGTGATTGACATGGCGCCATTTGATGACAGCATCGATCCTGTTGCTCAAGCCAAAGCGATTGTTGGCGAGCTGAAAAAATACGATGATGAGCTTTACCAGAAACCACGTTGGTTGGTGCTCAATAAGCTGGATATGGTGCCAGGTGACGAGCGGGAAGCCAGGGTCAAAGACTTCGTTAAGCGCTACCGTACTGCGCTCAAAATCAAAGCGAAAGAGGCCCTGCTTGTCTATGAGGTGTCTGCATTGGCGCGCCAAGGCCTCGATGTCTTGACCAAAGACATCTACACTCACGTGCGCAAGGTGCACGACGCGCAAAAAGCGCCTGTGGAGATTGATCCTCGTTTCGATCGCACAGCCGAAGCGGAGTAAGCGGAAGCCGCTACTGATATGATAGCGATTTGCGCAGTATCGATAAGGGTTTGAATCATAAAATGCTTGAAAAATCAGCCACAGAACTGTTCTCAACTTTGACCAAAGCCCGGCGTGTTGTGGTCAAGGTGGGTTCTAGCTTGGTGACTAACGAGGGTCGTGGGCTGGATGAGGCAGCGATCGCTTTGTGGTGCGAGCAACTTGCCGTCTTGGTGCGTGACGGCCGGGAGGTGATCATGGTGTCCAGCGGAGCGATTGCAGAAGGTATGAAACGGTTGGGCTGGCCAACTCGACCCAAAGCCGTTCACGAACTGCAGGCTGCGGCAGCAGTCGGCCAGATGGGTCTGGTGCAGATGTATGAAACCAAACTTCGACAACAGGGCTTGGGCAGCGCGCAAGTGCTGCTCACGCACGCGGATCTTGCTGATCGTGAGCGCTATTTGAACGCGCGCTCGACCCTGCTCACGCTGTTGTCGCACCGGGTAATTCCCGTGATCAACGAAAACTACACGGAGGTCAATGATGAAATTAAGTTTGGGGACAACGACACTTTAGGCGCCCTCGTGGCAAATTTGGTGGAGGCGGATCTCTACGTCATCCTCACCGATCAAAAGGGCTTGTTCACGGCCGACCCGCGCACCGATCCGTCCGCTGAGTTTGTCCACACTGCCCAAGCGGGTGAGCCTGCGCTCGAAAAGATGGCTGGAGGCGCTGGTAGCAGTATTGGCAGAGGTGGCATGATCACCAAAATTCTTGCCGCCAAGCGGGCAGCTGGTTCGGGCGCAAACACCGTCATCGCTTGGGGCAGGGAGCCTGAGGCTTTGGTGCGATTGATGCGAGGCGAGGCCATTGGTACCTTACTTGTGGCGCAAACCGCAAAGCAGCAGGCGCGCAAGCTATGGATGTCGGATCATCTGCAGCTTGCAGGTAGCGTAAGCGTTGATGATGGTGCCGCCGAGCGCGTGCGGGGAGGCAAAGTGAGCCTGTTGCCCGTCGGAATGGTGTCGGTTCAGGGCGACTTTTCGCGCGGAGATGTGATTGCTATTCTTGATACTCACGGCAGTGAAATCGCCCGTGGACTTGCCAACTATGCTGCAGCCGAAGCTCGGCTCATTTGCCGCAAAGCGTCAAGCGAGTTTGACGCTTTGCTAGGGTACACCGGTGAGTCCGAGATGGTGCACAAAGACAATCTCGTCCTCAAAAACTCTTAAGTCGACGCGCTTCAAGGACCCAATCGCGGACCCTGGCGAAGCTGACGCATCGCTTCTTGAACGCTCGCGGCTGGCGCTGCCCCATCGCATAGGCCTTGTTTGGCTAACGCCGCATGGTGATTTGCACCGCCAGAATTTCGAAGCGCCGTCCATTCAGAGTTTGTCACTTTGACCCAACCGCTGTCCGGGTTATGACGCGCGTAGCTGCGAAACTCAGCCTTGTTGCAGCGAATGCCTTCATACATCGCATTCACCACGCCGCTGGGCGATTGCGCCACAACGACGTATCGAACGATGCCTTCCGGGAGAATTTTGACCGTCGCAGGGTCAACGCCCCATTTCAGCTGAGAGCGCACTGAGACATCGACCGGCACGAGCCGCTTCAGGTCAAAGGCTGGCGGCGCGCCAACGTCAGATTCTTTCCAATCGGGGTCGTCCGCCAGGAACTGAGCTAGGGTGTAGCCACAAGTTGAGACGAGCAACGCTGCGATCAAGAGGCGCTTAGTCATGGTGATGCTGCCCATTGTCGCTAGGGGAATCTCGGTCTTCGTCATGCGGACGATGCGGTGCAAAAGCACGGGTGGGGTCAAGTTCGTAACTTTCGGCGGGATGCGGATCGAAGCTGGCGCCTGGCGGCAATTCCATCTCCGCAAAGCGTGGCGTTCGTTCGCGAAGCCCGCCAAAGCTGCTGGCAGAGGCCGAGGGGCTGCCAAACGATCGGCGACGCTGACCCGGTTGCTCGAACACCAGTTCAGCATGCTTCCCGTGTCCGCCATCGTCCATTCGGAAACGATCGCTAAAGCGTTCTCCCACGGGCAGATACCGCGAGAGCTCATTGAGCGCCATTTTGTAGACGCCGCGTTTGAACTCGACCACGAGATCCAGTGGCACCCAATAGTCATTCCAACGCCAAGCATCGAACTCAGGATGGTCGGTGGCACGCAGGTTCAAATCCCAATCGTGCCCAACCAGTTGGAGCAAATACCAAATTTGCTTTTGACCACGGTAATGGCCACGCGCTTCACGCTTGATGAAGCGGTCGGGCACCTCATAGCGCAACCAATCCCGCGTGCGCGCCACAATCCGAACGTGCTCTGACTTGAGCCCGACCTCTTCATGCAACTCGCGAAACATCGCTTGCTCGGGGCTTTCCCCTCGGTCGATGCCGCCTTGCGGAAACTGCCAGGAATGGGTGCGGATTCTTTTGCCCCAAAACACCTGGTTTTTCTGGTTGAGCAAGATGATGCCGACGTTGGGGCGAAAGCCGTCCCGGTCAAGCATAATTAACTCCAAATTTTTTAAACTAAAACAATTATGCACGGCGCAGACCATATTGCAAGACTTGTGCTCGCTTTGTTTCTTTTTTTGCCTTGATTCTTGATTAAACAGATCGCCCTATGAAAGCCAGTCAGTTCTTTATCTCCACCCTCAGAGAAGCGCCCGCAGACGCTGAGATCGCCAGCCACCAACTCATGACGCGCGCCGGCATGATTAAGAAACTCGGCGCCGGCATCTACACCTATATGCCGATGGGTTTGCGCGTGATCCGTAAGGTCGAAGCCATCGTGCGCGAGGAGATGAATCGCGCGGGCGCTGTTGAACTGACCATGCCCGTGATTCAGCCTGCCGAACTTTGGCAAGAAACGGGGCGCTTTGAAAAAATGGGCCCCGAGCTGCTGCGCATCAAGGATCGCCATGATCGCGATTTCATCGTTCAGCCCACGAGTGAAGAAGTCGTCACGGATATTGCACGCCAAGAATTCAAAAGCTACAAGCAGCTGCCGAAAAATCTCTACCAAATTCAAACCAAATTCCGCGACGAGCGCCGCCCGCGATTTGGCCTGATGCGCGGGCGAGAGTTCACCATAAAGGATGCGTATTCGTTTGACCGCGATGAGGCGACTGCGAAAGCAAGCTACCAAAATATGGCCGCCGCATACCGCAAAATCTTTGATCGCTTTGGCCTGCGCTATCGCGCTGTGGCGGCAGACAGCGGCGCGATTGGTGGTGATTTGAGCGAAGAATTCCAAGTGATCGCCGCCACGGGGGAAGACGCCATCATTTATTGCCCCAATTCCGATTACGCCGCCAACATTGAAAAAGCCGAAAGCGCAGCGCCCGGCGAGCGCCTAGCCGCTGCTAAGGCGTTGACCAAAACGCCTACGCCTGGTTCAAGCACCTGCCAAG
>JANPAK010000480.1:0-2657 GCA_031429925.1 Variovorax sp. | reverse complement strand
TGCACACCGTGCTCAGCAGCGAACGCTCGTAGCTTGACCACGTCCCCGTCAGAAAGTGGCTCCAAATGCCGCAGCACCAGTGCGGTAACTTCATCCCCGCAAGCCAGCTCAATCTGCGGCAGCGTCTCACGCGCATCCATGCCTTTGATCAGTGCGCGCAGCGGCAAGAGCATATTGCTCACATGCGGCGGCAAGACAATGCAAGTCTTCATATCGGCCAAATAGCGGCTCGCGCGCTCGTGAAAGCCGATCAGCACTTCGTCTTTCTTGCGCACATAGCGCATCGACAGCCGCGCGCGGTAGCGATAGCCCCAATCGGGCCCTTGAATAGGCCGCAAAACCAGCTCCGGTTTGACCTTGCCCAAATGCCAAAGCTGATCTTCTAAAGCGCGTTGCTTGATCGCTACCTGTGCCGAAGGCTCCAGATGCTGCATCTTGCAACCGCCGCACGCCCCCACATGCAAGCCAAAGTGCGGGCACTCGGGTTTGACGCGCAGGCTGCTGGTGCGGTGAATTGACACCAAATCGGCAGCTTCCCAATTGTTCTTGCTGCGCCGCGTGATCGCGCTCACCCGCTCACCGGGCAAGGCTCCTTCTACGAACACCACCTTACCTTCTTCACTGCGCGCCACGCCTTGGGCTTCAATATCTAGCGAATCTATTCGGTACTCTTTCGGCGCAGGGTCCGGGCCCTTCACTTTATTTCTTGCCATCACTTCTTTCGGTTACTTTTTGCCCGTTGAGCCATAGCCCCCATCGCCTCGCTCGGTGGGCGGGAACTCTTGCACGATATTGAACTGCGCCTGCGCTACGGGCACGATCACCAGCTGCGCAATGCGCTCCAGCGGCTCGATGGTGAATGCAGTCGGCGAACGGTTCCAAGCGCTCACCATGAGCTGACCTTGGTAATCACTGTCGATCAGCCCCACTAAATTGCCCAGCACGATCCCATGCTTATGCCCCATCCCCGAGCGCGGCAAGATCAGCGCCGCGTAGCCGGGATCCTTGAGCCACATGGCAATGCCCACTGGAATGAGCTGCCAAGCATTGGGCAGCAAAGTGAGAGGCTCTTTCAGGCAGGCTCTGAGGTCTAAGCCTGCGCTCCCGGACGTGGCATAAGCCGGCAAGTTGCCCCGCAAGCGTTCGTCGAGAATCTTGATATCAACATTCATAGTTTTAATTCAGTCTTGTTGCGATCTCAGCGACCAGCAGACGAGCCAATTGCAGTTTCGGCGCTCGCGCAATTTCCTTGACGCCTGCAGCATCAACAAGTAAAAAAGCGTTGTCATCCTGCCCAAAAGTGCTCGGCCCGATATTGCCCACCAACAGTGGCACGCCTTTGCGGATGCGTTTCGCGCGGGCGTTCGCTTCTAGATCTTCACTCTCCGCTGCGAAGCCGACGCAATAGAGTTCGCCCTTTTTTGCACGATCACTCTTCGCAATCGTGGCCAAGATGTCTGGGTTCTCCACAAAAGCCAATTCAGGTGTTTTCCCGGAACCATCCTTTTTGATTTTCTGCTCAGCTGCGTTCGCAGGTCGCCAATCGGCTACTGCCGCACACGCTATAAATATATGAGCATTCTGCGCATATTCCGTAACGGTTACCAGCATATTCTTTGCAGATTTCACGTCAATGCGGGTGACGCCGCGCGGTGTAGGCACATGCACGGGCCCCGCGACGAGTGTGACTTCTGCTCCAGCCTCACGCGCCGCCCGCGCTATCGCAAAGCCCATCTTGCCGCTGGATAGATTCGTGATCCCGCGCACCGGGTCAATCGCCTCGTAAGTAGGCCCAGCGGTGACCACCACGTGTTTGCCCGCAAGCAGCTTGGGCTGAAAAAACGCGATCACTTCTTCCAGCAATTCAGCCGCTTCCAGCATGCGGCCATCGCCCGTCTCGCCGCAAGCCTGAAATCCCGAGCCCACGCCAAGCAGATGTGCGCCATCGGTGGCGAGTTGCTGCAAATTGCGCTGTGTCGCTGGATGGCTCCACATTTCGCGATTCATGGCTGGCGCAATGAGCAAAGGCACAGGCTTTGCGCCGCCCTGCACGGAGTCTTCCCTTGGTCGGGCTAGGCACATCAGCGACAACAAATCGTCCGCCCGCCCATGCAAGAGCTTAGCCATGAAATCCGCGCTTGCTGGCGCAATCAAAATGCAATCGGCCTCACGCGAGAGGTTGATGTGCGGCATATTGTTTTCTTCCCGCGCATCCCACTGGCTGGTGTAAACCGTTCGGGTCGAGAGCGCCTGCATCGTCACCGGCGTGATGAACTGCTCTGCCCCTGCGGTCATCACCACCTGCACCGTTGCACCCTCCTTGATCAGTGCTCGACATAGCTCCGCCGCTTTGTAGCAAGCGATGCCGCCAGATAGGCCAAGCACGATGTGTTTACCGGTAAGTGATTGCATGTTTTTCCATCAGTGGCCGAAAACCGTCGAAACAGTGCCCGCGCTCAAGAACCCTAAAGTAAAGCCAGCATTGTGCCTCGTCTTGTTCCAACACAGCGCCCGGGTGATTCAAAGCAAGCATCCACCTCGCCTACCTGCTTTCTTTACCCGTGCTTTACCGTTGCTTCACGTTGGCCGCCTACAGTGAAGTGACATCACCACCAGCACTGAAAGCTCCAATGCACTTCCAAGCACTTCTTGCAACC
>JANPAK010000479.1:0-4384 GCA_031429925.1 Variovorax sp. | reverse complement strand
GGTTCGGTTGGCGCTCCAAGTCAAAGGGTTGGCGGCGACAACCGAGCTATTGATCCTGAAATCTGCAGTTCTCACCTCAATAAAGTTGTAGCGCGTCGCGGTACAGATCGCTTCCTTCGTGGTCAGGCCTGGTATATTCTCGCCAGTCTTGGGGACATAGATCCCTAAGGTGCTAAACGTACCGGGTACGGCGGCGTTGGCGCGTTGCACGCCGGCATTGTCGTAGTCAGGCTCGTAGCGTTTGGTCGAATCGTAGTAGAGCAAATTGTTGACGGGCGCCTTATCCAAATAGTTGGATGTAGAGCTGCAACTTCCGCTCGCCCGGTTGTAATGTGGCGCCTCCACAAACTGCTCCGACATTGAACCGGAATTGTCCAAAATGAACAGCAAATTGGGGCGAACTGAGGCAGCGCGGGTCAGCAAAGGCTCCGATGCGGGTTGACTGAACGCGATGCCGGCCCAACTTAAAAGAAAGACGGCAAGGAGTGCTATAGCTGCGCGCTTGCGCTCGCGGCTTGGGGGGGTAACGTGAAGCATGGTGCTCACCTCTTTAGGAATCGGTTTCATGGCAGGGTCAGAATGGATTGCAGCCAGACTTCTGCACCTTTGGGTATGTCGCGCGCACCTGTGTCGGCCGCCACCTCAGGGCCAAAGCCGCGGGCGGTGATCACCACCGTGCGGGTGTTGGCGGCTTGAAAATACTGCGCCATGCACTCAGGCAAGCGCTTGTAAGTATTGCCGGTCGCGTCACTCAAAACGAGCGCAGTCGTGCCAATGACCCTGATTTGCGCAGCGCTGGCTGTGCCATCCCAATTGGTCAGGTCTTGCCAGGTGTAGGTGACGCCGGTTGGTGCCGTGGTGGGTGTGATCAGCGGCGACAGGGTTAAGGTTGGTGTCTTCAGCGTGCTGTAATGATTTTCCACGCCGCGCTCACAGTGGCGCAATACCGCTTCCGCTGCTTGCATGGCCAGCTCTGCGGTGCGGGTGTTGTTGCTGACCAGTTCGGCAGAGCCGACATTCCTTGCGTTGTAAGAGGCGACGAGCGACAAGATCACCAAAAGCACGAGTGCGATCACAAGCACCACACCTTGCTGCTGGCCGCGAGCTGCTTGGGCGAATTTGAGACTGGAGGCGGGTTTCATCAGTTGGTACTCATTCGGTTGCGCAAAACGACAGTGCTGACGAATGCTTTTCGCATGAAACCATCGGTAATCGGGATGGGGTCGCCATCTGCCTCGGGATTGCAACCGAAATAGCTTGTTGCTTCAGGGAAAATCGGCGCTGAGCTTTTCACCACAACACAGACGCGCACGGCAATCACCCTGGCCCACCGATCGGCTGGAACCACTACCGCAGCCATCGTGGCATTACCTGGCGTCCCTGTGCCTGCTGGCGTGGCGCCGATGTCTGGCGCAGTGAGGAAACCACCAATCACACTCGTTGTGGTGATCGCAGGGTTGCGAGCGCCGTATTGAAACTGGATCGATTCGATGTTTTCTACCATCGTTTGGGGATTCGTGAAATCGCCCGAGCCCGCGCACATCAGGCGGTTGTTAGACAGGTAAAAGCGGTTTTCAGCAACGTAGTAAAAGAAGGTCGTTGCGCCTTCAACCTTGCTAAGCTGAGTCAATCCTTGGCCGAGGCAATCGGTAGGGCGGATGGTGCCTGAACGCGTTGGAGAGGTGTTGTACAGGTCCGCCTCATAGCTGACGGAAATGGCATGGCTTGATGTTCCGGTTGAAGCGCATACCAGTGCAGTGGCGTCTGTCGCAACGGTCGCCGTTCCCCCGGCATTGGTAAAACCACTACCGCAACCAAACACCGCAAAACTGACGCTCCCGCCGGGCAGGTCGTTGCGTGTGGTTCGGGACGGCTGAACAGGGTTAAAGCCCGCGAGACGAATATGCTGCGCCATGAGCCGAAGTGCATATTGCCCATCTTCTGTCATTTGCACCTGCGCCTGTGCGGCAGCTGCCGTGCTGGAGCTGTTCGAATAAATGGCGATCAGCGCACCAATCATCACCATCCCAATGACCATGCTGACCAAAAGCTCGATCAGCGTGAATCCTTTTTGACGCAGCGATGCTAAACCTGCGCCAGTGCGAATGCGAATGCTACCTTGGCTCATAGGGTCACCCTCATGTAAAAGCATCTGGGCAAGGGATTGAGCGTGCGCAACACGGAAGGGCAATTTTCAAAGGTGCGTTCGATCGAGCCGATATCGCTGTTGCCGCCATCCACGTTGCGATCCGAGTAAGAGTTTGCTTCCGCCCAGACCACCCACACATCCGCCTGTGTTGTTGATGAGCCAGGGCGACTCAATGCGACTGCACCATATCGCAACGATGCTCGCACGCGAGCCCGGATCGTGGCTAACTCCATCGTGGCCAGAGTGGTCGCGGTGCAGTTGGGATAAACGCAGGTGTTGCCTACTGTCAATTCGACAACACCTGGGCTGGTGAAGAAATTGTTTGCGCTCGCAGCGATGTCGTAATTTCCAGCAGCAAATGCGGTGGGGTTGGCACGAATCATTTCTGAAAATTCGGATGCCAGCGACGCGGCCACGGCGCGGTTTGACGCGTTTGACGAGGCTGCCACCGAAAAAGCTTGTAAGCTGCCTAAGGCCAGCATGCCGAAAGCCAGTATAAGCAGAGTAACCAATATCTCGATCAATGTGGCGCCAGATTGCCTGCGCGTGATCAGTGCGATTTTTAGCATGCTGAACCTTTCACAACCCTGGGGCGCCCGGAGGAGGCCACGCAAAGCGTCCGATCGAAGGTGGAGGTGCCATTGGTCAATGCAATGTTTTGCTGACCTCCTGGAGAAACACCTCGCCCATTAAATCGTATGAAATTGACGCCGCTGCCGCCAGAGGTGCCAAGGCCGGAGGTCACACCGGACAGGGCATCGCTGGCGCGCAGCAGCACTTCATCAGTGCCGGATGTTAAACGAGTTCCGTCACCATCTTGATCGACAAAAACAATCCATCCACGACTCCAATCGTTGCCGCTGCATGATGGATTGGCGTTAGTGGGGTTGGTGCTCGGGCACGCAGTCACGTTAACGCCGCGCTTGAGTGCTTCACTGCGCGCGTAGCCAATGTCCGACAAAAGCGCGTTTGCTGCACCAGACAAACGCTGATCGGCCAAGAGTGAAGAGAATGAAGGCGCAGCAAGACTCAACAAGATCGCTACGATCGCGACTGTCACCATCAACTCAATCAAAGTAAACCCAAAGGATTTGCGCATATGGAATTATTTCTCCCAAATCAGCCTTTTGGCAAGGCGAACGATCAATGGTCTCACACAACTGATAAGCGGACTAAAGCATTCATTTTTCTTAGCAAAGGCGCTATTTCCGCACCTCGTTGACCATGGCGCTGAAGTCATCAATGTCTTCAAAGCTTCGGTAAACGCTGGCAAAGCGGATGTAAGCGATTTTGTCAAGGCGCTTGAGTTCGCGCATCACGAGCTCACCAATACGGCTGCTTTGTACTTCGCGCGTTGGGCTTGCCAAGAGCTTTTCTTCAATCCGCTCGATCGCACTGTCAATTTGCTCGGTGCTCACTGGGCGTTTGCGCAAGGCAAGGTTGAGACTTGCTCGCAGTTTGGCGTTCTCATATTCGATCCGTCTGCCGTCTTTCTTGACGACCGCAGGAAAATTGACCTCCGGGCGCTCGTAGGTGGTGAATCGCTTTTCGCAGCTGGCGCACTGCCGACGACGCCGGATGGCATCGGCGTCTTCTGAAATGCGGGTTTCAACAACCTGCGTGTCAGGGTGAGAGCAAAATGGACAGCGCATGCGCCATTTTAAGCCCTTTTCAGCCCCAGGCTATATAAAATATGCGCAGAATGCTACTGAATCAATAGCGACTGCGCACTAGGCTCGCTGCGGATCAATCAGCCATAGACCGGGAAACGGCCCGTTAGAGCCACGACTTTTGCGCGGACAGCTTCAATATTGGCGGGGTCGCGTGGGTTGTCTAAGACATCGGCAATCAGATGGGCTGTCGCGCGAGCTTCGTCGTCTTTGAATCCACGGGTCGTCATGGCGGGCGTACCAACACGGACGCCGCTGGTCACCATGGGTTTTTCGGGATCGTTGGGGATCGCGTTTTTGTTGATGGTCATGTAGGCGTCGCCCAAAACGGCTTCGGCCTCTTTTCCGGTGATGCCTTTGGCACGTAAGTCGACCAGCATCAGATGGCTTTCTGTGCGGCCGCTGACAATGCGCAAGCCGCGCTGGACCAAGGTTTCGGCAACAATTTGCGCATTTTTGATGACCTGAGCCTGGTAGTCTTTAAAGCTCGGCTCCAAAGCCTCCTTAAATGCAATGGCCTTGGCAGCGATGACGTGCATCAGCGGGCCGCCCTGCAGTCCAGGAA